>NZ_JBYBHH010000026.1:0-50045 GCF_059025405.1 Pseudomonas sp. 5.2 | reverse complement strand
CAAGGCTGCTCCTACAAAAGCGTGCGCGATTGCAGCCATAGAGAAGTAGGTGCCCATGCCGGCCTCTTCGCAGCGCAAGGCTGCTCCTACAACAGCGTGAACGTTAGCGCAGGGTTCGCTCGATTCCTCCCAGCAACAGGCTTTCCATCAACCCCAGCCCTTCGCCTTCCGGCAGGCGCCGTGCCTGCAGCAGCCCTGGCAACTGGTTGAGCAGCGTCGCCAGCACATGCGCGGTTGCCGCCAGTGCTTCGCCTTTGAGGCTTGCCCGCGGTGCAATCAGGTGCAGCACCCCGGTTTCGTAACGCCTGCGCAGCAGCAGCAGGCGCGCCTGTTGCGCTTCGCTCAAGCAGCAAAAATCCCGCTCTGCCAGGCGAAACTGCAACGGCCGCTCGGCATGCAACTGCCAATGCGCCGCAATCAGGCACGACAACGCCGAACCACCCCGTGCCATGGCCCTGCGCCCAAGGTCCAGGGTCGCCTGCAGCTCCTCGTACAACTCTTCGATCAAGTCGTACAGCAGGTCCTGCTTGCTGGGGAAGTGGTGGTACAGCGAGCCCGCGGTCAGCCCGACGTGGGCCGCCAGTTCACGCATGCTGACCTGGCCGAAGCCCTTTTCGGCAAACAGCGCCATGGCCCGGTCACGTCGCTCTTCAAAATTGGCACAGCGCATTGCAGCGTTGACCGGGGGCATGGCACTTGCTCCTCAATAGGTGAAGAAACCGCGGCCGCTCTTGCGCCCCAGCCAACCGGCCGCGACCATTTCCTTGAGCAACGGCGCTGGGCGGTACTTGCTGTCACTGAAGCCCTCATGGAAGGCCTCCATGATTGCCAGCAGGGTATCCAGGCCGATCAGGTCGGCCAGTGCCAGTGGGCCGATCGGCTGGTTGCAGCCCAGGCGCATGCCAGTGTCGATGTCCTCGGCACTGGCCAGGCCTTCCTGGCGCACGAAGATCGCTTCGTTGATCATTGGCACCAGAATGCGGTTGACCACAAAACCTGGGCGATTGCCGGCGCTGATCGGGGTCTTGCCCACCTTCTCGGTCACCAGCAGGGCCTGGGCATAGGTGCTGTCGCTGGTCTGCAGGCCACGGATGATCTCGACCAGGGCCATCATCGGCACCGGGTTGAAGAAGTGCACACCGATGAACCGCTCGGGGTGCTCGATGCTCGCGGCCAATTGCGTGACCGACAGCGACGAGGTGTTGGTGGCGATCAGGCAGTCGGCGGCCACGCTGGCAGCCACTTGCTGAAGGATGCGCTGCTTGAGCTGCAGGTTTTCGGTGGCTGCCTCGATCACCAACTGCGCGCCACTGAGTTGCGCGTAGTCGGTGCTGGTGCGAATACGGGTTTTCGCCGCCTCGGCCTTTTCGGCGTCGAGCGTGCCTTTGCTGACCTGGCGCTCGAGGTTCTTGCGCAAGGTGGCCACGCCACGCTCCAGCGCGGCATCGGAAACGTCCACCAGCAGCACGTGGTAGCCCGCCACGGCGCACACCTGGGCAATGCCGTTGCCCATGGTGCCCGCGCCGATCACGGCAATCTGTTCGATGTTCATGTGTCAGTTTCCTCAGACGCGCTCGAAGACCACGGCGATGCCTTGGCCGCCGCCAATGCACATGGTGGCCAGGGCGTAGCGGCCCTGAATGCGGTGCAGTTCATGGATGGCCTTGGTGGCGATGATCGCGCCGGTGGCGCCGACCGGGTGGCCGAGGGAGATACCCGAACCGTTCGGGTTGACCTTTTCCGGGTCGAAGCCGAGCTCGCGGGCCACGGCGCAGGCCTGGGCGGCGAAGGCTTCGTTGGACTCGATCACGTCCAGGTCCTGGATGCTCAGGCCGGTTTTTTCCAGCACCTTGCGGGTTGCCGGGATCGGCCCCAGGCCCATCAGCTCGGGCTCGACGCCGGCATGGGCGTAGCCCACCAGGCGTGCCAGCGGTTTCAGGCCCAGGCGGCGCACGGCGTCACCATTGGCCAGCACCAGGCCGGCCGCGCCGTCGTTGATGCCACTGGCATTGCCGGCGGTGACGGTGCCGTCTTTCTTGAACACGGTCTTCATGCCCGCCAGCTGCTCGGCGGTGACATCACCACGCACATGCTCGTCGACGCTGAACTGTACGCTGCCTTTGCGGGTTTTCAGTTCCAGTGGGACGATCTGGCTGCTGAAGCGGCCTTCGGCAATGGCACGTGCGGCGCGGCGCTGGCTGGTCAGGGCCAGCTCGTCCTGCATTTCACGGGTGATGCCGTGTTTGGCCGAGACGTTTTCGGCCGTGATGCCCATGTGGAAGTGTTCGAAGGGGTCTTGCAGCACGCCGACCGTGTAGTCGATGCCTTGCAGGTCGCCCATGCGTGCGCCCCAGCGGGCTTGTGGCAGCAGGTACGGGCCGCGGCTCATGGACTCGGCGCCCGCCGCCAGGGCCACATCGGTGTCGCCGAGCAGCAGGCACTGTGCCGCCGAGACAATGGCCTGCAGGCCCGAGCCGCACAGGCGGTTGACGTTGAACGCCGGGGTTTCCTTGGGGATGCCAGCGTTCATCGCTGCAACCCGCGCCAGGTAGGCATCACGGGGCTCGGTGGGGATCACGCTGCCCATCACCACATGGCCGATTTGCCCGGCGTCCACGCCCGCGCGTTCGATGGCGGCACGGGTTACGGCGGTGGCGAGGTCGGCCAGCGGCAGGTCCTTGAGGGAACCGCCAAAGCCACCAATGGCTGAACGGACGGCACTGACGACGTAAATTTCTGCGCTGCTCATAGGGGCTCCGATTGCGAAGGCATGGCGGGACCGGGCCTGGCTCTGCGAGAATGGCGGGCGATCCCTTCGTTCATCCGAGTCTAGGCAAAGGCTCTGTCAGAGCCTATGCCGGATCTGTTCAATCAACCTGGCACTTTTTGCCACTCAGCATAGACAGCGAAATCCGCCATGCGCGATAGCGATACGGTCGCCGTGTACTTCCTCGAAGCCATGCTTCATGCCCTGCGCGAACGCCCGGACGTGCGCGATGCACACCTGCGTGCGGTCGGTATCGACCCGCAACTGCTCGAGCAGCCCCAGGCCCGCGTGCCGGCCAAGGCATTCGCCCAGCTGTGGCTGGCCCTGATCCAACTGTTGGACGACGAGTTTTTCTGCCTCGACAGCCACGGCATGCCGCTGGGCAGCTTTGCCCTGATCTGCCGTGGCTTGATTCAGGAGCCGAACCTGGAAAAGGCCTTGCGTCAGTGCATGGGCGGTTTTGGCCTGTTTCTGCGTGACCTGCGCGGTAGCCTCACGCTACGCGGCGGCAGGGCGGTGATCAGCGTGCAGTCGAGCATTGCCGACCCGGTTACGCGCGTGTATGCCGAAGAAACCTACCTGGTGCTGATGATCGGCTTGCTGTGCTGGCTGGCAGGGCGGCGCATTGCCATCGACCGCACCGAGCTTGCGGTATCGCGCCCTGCGCAGGACGATGACCTGCTGCTGTGGGGGCCTGACCTACGCCTGGGCAGTGGGCGTACCGAAGTGGAGTTCGACAGTGCCTACCTGCGCCTACCAGTGGTGCAGGACCTGCCGGCCTTGAAGACCTTTTTGCGCAGCGCCCCCCAAGGCCTGGTCATTCGCTTTCGCAACCAGAACGGCCTGGTGGCCGAGGTGTATCGCCACCTACGCGCACGTCGCTACGGGCAATGGCCGACGTTGGCCGCGTTGGCCCAGGTGCAGGGAATCAGCGCCAGTACGTTCCGCCGTCAGCTGGAGCGGGAGGGGCGTTCGTACCAGCAGATAAAGGACGAAGTACGCCGGGCGATGGCCTTCGAGCACTTGCGCGAAGGGGTGCTGAGCATCGCCGAGGTTGCCGAGCAGGCCGGGTTCCAGGAGCCCAGTGCATTCCACCGGGCGTTCAAGAAGTGGACCGGGCAGAGCCCCGGCAGCTATCGAGCCAAGTTGACCGGGCGCAGTGGCTAAGCCGACACCATCAGGCCGGCACCATCGCAAAGCCGACGCCGAAGCGGTTCCAGGCATTGATGGTGGCGATGGCCAGCGTCAGGTTGACCACTTCCTGCGGCTCGAAATGCGCTTGCAGCGCTTCGTATTCCGGTTGTGGCGCACCGCGCTCCGGCAGCCGGGTCAGGCACTCTACCCACGCCAGTGCGGCACGTTCACGCGCAGTGAAGTAGGCGGTTTCCTGCCACACGCTGAGCGTTTGCAGGCGTGCTTCGGTTTCGCCGGCCTGGCGTGCGTCATTGGCATGCATGTTGACGCAGTAGGCGCAGCCGTTGATCTGCGAAGCGCGCAGGCGCACCAATTCGAGCAGTGAATTCTCCAGGCCGCACTTGGCCAGGGCCTGTTCCAGGCCGACCATGGCTTTGTAGGCTTCCGGTGCGTGCTTGGCCCATTCAATACGTGTGTTCATGGTGTTCTCCAGAAGGTGTTGGGTGGACATGGCGCTACCTTAGCGCTGTGCAGCGATCAGCCCGATAGCCAATCGCACACTTTGCCCGGAGGCCAATCCGGGCATTCAGGTGGCCACTGAGGTGCATCCAATCTCTTCATTTCTGCCGGGGCCGGCAAGCCGGGATAATGGCCAGGTCTTGCAGAAGGAGTACCGATTCATGTCCGAAGAACGCTATATGCGCGAAGCACTCGAACTGGCCCGCACCAACATTCAGGCCGGTGGCCGGCCCTTTGGTGCGGTGCTGGTCTACCAGGGGCAGGTGGTGGCGCGCGCGGTCAACGAGATCCACAGCACCCAGGACCCGACCGCCCATGCCGAGATGCAGGCCATCCGCAAGGCCGCGCATGCCTTGGGCCAGGCTCGTCTGGACGGTGCCGAGGTCTACGCCAGCGGTCACCCGTGCCCGATGTGCCTGGCGGCCATGCACCTGTGCGGCATCGAGCGTGCCTGGTTCGCCTATGACAACGATGAAGGCGAACCCTTCGGCTTGTCCACCGCTGCGGTGTATGCGCAGATGGCGCGCCCACCGCAGCAGCAGAGCCTGCCGTTGCGGCCGCTGAAACCCAGTGGCGAAGCCGGCCTGTACCTTGAGTGGAAGCAGGCCAACACGCAATGAGAACTGCCTTGAATCTGTTGCTGGTGGTGCTGCTGGCGCTGAACTTGCGCCCGATCCTCACCAGCGTCGGGCCGCTGCTCGAACCCATGCGCGCCAGTACCGGCCTGGGCTATCAGCAGGCCGCACTGCTGACCGCGTTGCCCGTGTTGTGCATGGGCCTGGTGCCGTTGTTGCAACCTTGGTTGCGGCGCTGGATCAGCGAACATGGCGGCATGCTCGCCGGCTTGTCGGCCATTGCGCTGGCGTGCTTGTGGCGCCTGCAACTGGACAGCGCCTGGGGATTGATTGCCAGCGCGGTGGTCGCCGGCCTCGGCGTGGCGGTGGTCCAGGGCATGATGCCGGGGTTGGTCAATCGCTGGTTCCCGACCCGCCTGGCTGGGGCCATGGGCATGTATTCTGCGGCCTTGATGAGTGGTGGCGGCTTGGCGGCGGTGCTTGGCCCGCATATCAGTGGGTACTTTGGCCATTGGCAGGCCGGGCTGGGCCTGTGGGCGATCCCGGCGCTTGTGGCGCTGCTGGCCTGGACGCTGCTGCGGCCACGGCAGGCTACGCCGACGCTGGCGGGTGCCGCAGGCGGGCATTGGTTCGGCACCCGCCGTGCCTGGTTGCTGGCGGTGTATTTCGGTCTGATCAATGGTGGCTATACCAGCATGGTCGCTTGGTTACCGGCCTATCACCTGGAGCACGGCGGGACCGCCCAGGGCGGTGGTGACCTGGTGGGGCTGATGACGATCTTCCAAGTTGCCGGCGCGCTGGGGCTGCCGTTGTTGCTGCGCCGCTGGGTGGACCGTCGGCCTGGGTTGTGGCTGGCGCTTTCGATCCAGCTGGCCGGCTTCCTTGGGCTGCTGCTGGCGCCCACGCTGAGCATGGGCGTGTGGGTGGCGATGATCGGCTTTGGCCTGGGGGCGTGCTTCAGCCAGAGCCTGACACTGACCCTGGAGCACCTGAAAACACCCGCCGAAGCGGGGAGCCTGGCGGCCTTTGTTCAAGGGATCGGCTTCATCATTACCGGGATCGTGCCGTACATCACGGGCTGGTTGCGCGACGTCAGTGGCGACTTCCAGGCGTCGTGGGTGCTGTTGACCGTGACCGTGGTGGCGATGTTGCTGGTGACGGCCTGTTTCGCGCCACGCGGCTACGCGGCAGCTATTGCCCGTTCGGTGCCGAACGGCCAGGCCGCGTCGGTCAGCTAAGGCGTTGCAGGGTATCGCGAACACGGTCAAGGGCGGGGTCGATGTCGAGCAATTCGATGGCGCCGAAGCCCATTACCAGCCCAGGGCGCACAGGCACGTCACTGAAGAAGGGTGCCAGCGAGTAAAGGCCGACCTCCACCTTGCGTGCGAGGTTGGCCAGCAGTTCGACATCCACCCCCGGCTTGGCCAATGCGCTCAGGTGGAAACCGGCGCTGGCCGGCACGGCGCTGAACCAAGGCGCCAGGTCGCCGCCCAGGCGGGCGAGGATGCGCTCGCGGCGGGCACTGTAGACATCGTGGCAGCGGCGGATGTGCTTGTTCAGGTGGCCCTCGCTGATGAAGCGCGCCAGCGCCCATTGCAGCAGGGTCGGGCTGTGCCAGTCGCTCAGGTGCTTGGCCACACAGGCAGCCTTCAGCACCGCGGGCGGCAACACGGCGTAGCCCAGGCGCAGCTCCTGCAGCAGGGTCTTGGAGAAGGTCCCGACGTAGGCCACCAGGCCATGCCGGTCGAGGCGCTGCAAGGCGTCGGCGGGCGGCCCCTGGTAGCGGAATTCGCAGTCGTAATCGTCTTCAATGATCAACGCGCCAAGCTCGGCGGCGCGTGCCAATAACGCCCGCCTGCGCGGCTCGCTCATCGGCATGCCGAGGGGGAACTGGTGTGACGGGGTCACGTAGATCAGCCGCGTGCCGTCGGCGATCTGCTCGACGCACATCCCTTGATCATCGACCGGTATTGATTGCAGGCGTGCGCCCAAGGCCAGGAACAGTTGACGGGCCGGCGGGTAACCCGGGTCTTCCATGGCCACCGGGCAGCCCGGTTCGATCAGTACCCGGGCGATCAGGTCCAGCGCCTGTTGCGCGCCATTGCACACCAGCACGTCCGCTGCGTTGCAATGCACGCCGCGAGCGTAGGCGATGTGGTGGGCGATGGCTTCACGCAGCTCAGGCAGCCCCTGGGCAGAGAACTGCCGCTCGGGGTGCCGCTGGCTGCGGCGCAGGGCGTAGTTCAGGCAGCTGCGCCACTGGTCGAACGGGAACTGCGTCTTGCTCGACGCACCGCCAACGAAGTCATAGCGCGACGGTGCTTGCAGTTGCGGCCTACCCAGCACGGTCGCGCGTTGTTGCCAGCGTTCGAGGGATGCCGCAGCCGCCAAGGGGATGGCCGTTGCCTCGTTCGAACGCAGGGGGTGGCGCGGAGTGATGAACGTGCCACGGCCGACCACACCGCTGAGCAGGTTGTCATAGGTAAGCCTGGAGTACGCTTCGGCCACGGTCTTGCGCGACACGCCCAGTTGTTCGGCCAGCAGCCGGGTGGGCGGCAATTGGCTGCCGGCCGCCAGGTGGCCACTGTCGATGCCCGCGCGCAGTTGCTGGTAGAGCTGGTCGGCGAGGCCTTTACGGCCTTCCAGGCGGATGTGCAGTTCCATGAAACGATCCGGTGCAGGGGAGTGCTGAGGATAGCGGATCGCACTTCGACGTACAGTGCCAATGCACCGTGGTGCGCCTACAAGCGTGCCGTGCTGACCGTGATGTAGCCTTTGTCGGGCAGGGCGATGCGTATCACCGTTTCATCGGCCGGTGCCTTGTGTTTTTGCTTGATACGCACCCCGTCAACCGCAGCCGCTCGCATCCGGTGGGTGATGGCGCGGCCACTGGCGTCGAAGAAGGCTTCGCTGGCCAGCAGCTCGATGCGCTCGATCAACTGGCGGGTGCGCTCGTCGGTGGCACAGAAGAACAGCACACCCGACAGGTGCGGGTCGTCATCAGGGTTGCTGACCTTGTGGGCCAGCAGTTCACGCAGGGTGTGGCGCAGTTCGGCGGTGGGGCGAGCGGACTGGTGCATGCGGGGGGCCTCCTCTGAGTCGTCCAGAGGGATCATGTTTTCAGCAGTCAGGCGCGACAAGTAGGGCGTTTCTGACGTGGTTGTGGGGGATTTCTGAAAGTGTTCGGCCTTGGGGTTTTCTGCGCTTATGAGATCGAGCGCCGCCCGCGCGGCGCTTCGCAGCACAAGGCTGCTCCCACATCTGTTTCGGGCCAGTTATTCCTATTCCATGGGCGCGCGGCCCCTTACCGCCCACCTCAATATCGAGTTGGACCAACAAGGCGGTCGCGCACCAATATCACAGGCCTCACTGGCCCGAAACAGATGTGGGAGCGGGCTTGCCCCGCGAAGCGCCGCGCGGGCGGCGCTCGATCTCATAGGCGCTACACATCTAACGTCATACCTATCCCGCCCCCAAACCCAAACCCAAACCCGCATCAACAATTTCAACCCAATGCCGCACCGGCGTGCGCCCGGCCCCAGCAAGGTGGGCCTGGCAACCGATGTTGGCGGTAACAATGACCTGCGGCCTGCCGCTCTCCAAGGCCTTCAATCGATTGTCCCGCAACTGCCGCGACAGCTCAGGCTGGGTCAGCGAATAGGTCCCCGCCGACCCACAGCACAAATGGCCATCCGGCACCGCGGTCAGGGTAAAACCGAGGCGAGTCAGCAGGCCTTCCACCGCACCGCCAAGCTTGAGCGCGTGCTGCAAGGTGCACGGACAATGAAAGGCCACACGCTGCTCGGCGCACAGCCCAAGCTGCTCGACCGGCGCTTCGCACAGCACTTCCACCAGGTCGCGAGACAAGGCACTGACCCGCGCCGCCTTGGCGGCATACCGCGGGTCCGCTTCCAGCAAGTGGCCGTAATCGCGCACGAACGCGCCGCAGCCGCTGGCCGTTTGCACAATGGCTTCAGCCCCCGCTTCGATGGCCGGCCACCAGGCGTCGATGTTGCGCCGGGCGCGGTCCAGGCCTTGGGCCTGGGCATTGAGGTGGTAATCGACCGCACCACAGCAACCGGCTTCGCGAATCGGGTCGACGCTGATCCCCAACCGGTCCAGCACGCGCGCGGCAGCGGCGTTGGTATTGGGCGACAGCGCTGGCTGCACGCAGCCTTCGAGCAACAGCACCCGGCGCGCATGCCGTGGCGCCGGCCGTACGCCGGGTGCGGTCACCCGGGCGGGCAGCTTGCTTTTCAGGGTTGCCGGCAGCACCGGGCGCAAGGCTTGCCCAGTGCGGCACAGGGCCTTGAACAGCGCAGGGCGCGGCACCACCGCCCGCAGCCCCCCCTGCAGCAGGCGCTGGCCAAGCGGGCGTGGCACTTGCTGTTCGACCACGGCGCGGCCGATGTCCAGCAAATCGTGGTATTTCACGCCTGAAGGGCAGGTGGTTTCGCAGTTGCGGCAGGTCAGGCAGCGGTCCAGGTGCAGTTGCGTGCTGGCGGTGATTGGTGCACCTTCGAGCACTTGTTTGATCAGGTAGATGCGCCCGCGAGGGCCATCCAGCTCGTCGCCGAGCAACTGATAGGTGGGGCAGGTGGCCGTGCAGAAACCACAGTGCACGCAGCTACGCAGAATGCGTTCGGCCTCTTCGGCGCGGGGCAGGCGTTTGGCGGCTTCACTCAGATTGGTTTGCATGGTGTGCCCTCATAGGTCTGGGTACAGGCGGCCAGGGTTGAAGATGCCCTGGGGGTCGAGCTGCTGCTTGAGGGCTTTGTGGTAGCGCAGCAGGGCGGCGGGCAACGGTGCGCTGCTCTGTTCGCCAGGTGCGTAGCAAGTGGCATGGCCGCCGACGTTGGCAACCGCTGCGCGAATCGACTCCACTGGCGCGCTCGACTTCAGCCAGCGCTGCGCGCCGCCCCAGTCGATCAGTTGGCGCCCGGGCAGGTTCAGCTCCCCGGTGGCGTTGGGCACGGACAGCCGCCACAGCGGCGCCGGGTCGTCAAAAAAAGCCAGGCGCTGCTCGCGCAGGTCGGTCCAGAAACAGCTGTCGAGCACGTCACCTCCCAGGCGTTGGCGTGCCGACTGCACCGAGCCTTCACCCCCTTCCAGGCGCAGGTACAGCGCCTCGCCGTCATGGCAGGCCGCACTGATCGGCAGCGGCTGCTGGCCCCAGGCGGTAAGCGCCGCCAGCGCCTGGTGACGGTCCATCGGCAGGCATAGGCTCAGGCATTGGCGCGGGCGCGGCAGTACTTTCAGCGACACCTCGGTCAGCAGGCCAAGGCAACCGAAACTGCCGACCATTAGCCGCGAGACGTCATACCCGGCGACGTTCTTCATGACTTCACCGCCAAAACGCAGCAGTTTGCCGTGGCCAGTGATCACCCGGGTGCCGAGCACATGATCGCGCACCGCCCCGGCCCAAGGCCGCCGTGGCCCAGACAACCCCGCCGCAACGACACCGCCGAGGGTCGCTTCGGGGCCGAGGTGCGGGGGTTCGCAAGGCAGCATCTGGCCAGCCTCGTGCAGCGCTGCCTCGACTTCCTGCAGCGGCGTGCCGGCGCGTGCGGTCAGCACCAGTTCAGTGGGGTCGTAGCTGACGATACCGCGATGGCCGCGGGTATCGATGACTTCCCCGGCGACCGGGCAGCCGAGCATGGCCTTGCTGTTGCCGCCCTGGATTCGCAGCGGTGTGCCCAGGATCAGTGCCTGGTTGACCTGCTCCAGCAGGGCCTGGCTGATGTCGCGGTCCTTGCCCATCAGAAACGCTCCAGGTCAGGGAAGGGCAACTGCCCGTGGTGCACATGCATCGCGCCGAATTCGGCGCAGCGGTGCAGGGTGGGGATGTTCTTGCCAGGGTTGAGCAACCCTTGCGGGTCGAAGGCGGCCTTCACGGCGTGGAACAGGGTGATTTCGTCGCTGTTGAACTGCGCGCACATCTGGTTGATCTTCTCCCGCCCGACGCCGTGCTCGCCGGTGATGCTGCCGCCAACCGCCACGCACAGTTCGAGGATCTTGCCGCCAATGGCCTCGGCGCGTTCCAGTTCGCCGGGCAGGTTGGCATCGAACAGGATCAGCGGGTGCATGTTGCCATCGCCGGCATGGAACACATTGGCCACGCGCAAGCCGTACTGTTCGGACAGTGCGCTGATGCCCTTGAGGACGCGCGGCAACTCGCGGCGTGGGATGGTGCCATCCATGCAATAGTAGTCGGGTGAAATGCGCCCCACCGCCGGGAAGGCATTCTTGCGCCCGGCCCAGAAACGCGCGCGTTCTGCCTCGTCGCAGGCCAGCCGCACCTCGCGTGCGCCGGCTTGGGTCAGCACGGCCGCGACCCGCTCGCAGTCGTCATGCACATCGGCCTCGACACCATCGAGTTCGCACAGCAGGATCGCCGCGGCATCCACGGGGTAGCCTGCGTGGATGAAGTCCTCGGCAGCGCGAATCGCCAGGTTGTCCATCATCTCCAGCCCGCCGGGGATGATCCCGGCGCCGATGATTTCGGCCACTGCCCTGCCGGCATCCTCGACGCAGTCGAAGCTGGCGAGCAACACCCGCGCCACCTGGGGCCTGGGCAGCAACTTGACGGTCACTTCGGTGATGATGCCGAGCATGCCTTCGGAGCCGGTGAACAGTGCCAGCAGGTCGAAACCGGGGCTGTCGAGGGCGTCGCTGCCCAGTGTCAGGCGTTCACCTTCGACTGTGAGAATCTCCACCTTGAGCAGGTTGTGCACGGTCAAACCATACTTGAGGCAATGCACGCCCCCGGCATTTTCGGCTACATTGCCGCCGATGGAGCAGGCGATTTGCGAAGACGGGTCGGGGGCGTAGTACAGGCCATGGGGTGCGGCAGCCTGGGAGATCGCCAGGTTGCGTACCCCGGGCTGAACACGGGCGAAGCGCCCCTCGGGGTTTATCTCAAGAATGCGGTTGAAGCGCGCCATTACCAGCAGGATGCCTTTGGCCAGTGGCAGGGCACCCCCGGAAAGCCCGGTGCCGGCACCGCGCGCCACCACCGGTACGCCGCGTTGGTGGCAGAGTTGCAATAAGGACTGAACCTGTTCCAGGCGTTCGGGCAGCACCACCAGCAGGGGCACCGTTCGGTAGGCGGAGAGGCCGTCACACTCGTAGGGTTTGAGGTCTTCTGCGCGATGAAGAATCGTCAGGTCCGGCAGCGCATCGCGCAGGGCCTTGAGCAGGGCGGGCAGGTCCACGTCAGGCAGCGCTCCATCGACCCGCTCGTCGTAGAGGATGTTCATGGGGCTCACTCGGCGGCAATTGTTATTGTCGTTGGAAGCGTATCACCCCTTCAGCCTGCGTGTGCCCGCAGCACACCCACGCCTGCTCAATCTGCGAAGAGAAGCGGGCATGGGTGTGCTGAGCGCAAGGTTTCAATGATTTGCTACAGGATCGTCCTGGGAGAGAATGGCCCGGGCCAGTTCTTCGTCATTGGCCTGCAGGCCGGGGTGGTCCTTGCGTGCCTGTTCCAGCGCCGATTCCACGTAGGCACCGCGGATAGCACCGCCGCTGGCGACGAAGGCAGACAGCTCGTCACGGGCCGGGATAATCCGTTTATCGTCCTTGAAGGTCGAATACAGCGAAGCGGAAACACCGGCCGAGGTGGCCACGTCGCCCGCATCGACGCGGGCCAGGGCAGCACCGGCAGGCAGCAGGAGCAGCAGCGCGGGGGCGAGGAATAGGTGGCGCATAGTGTGTTCTCCAGTAGCGTCAAGCCCAAGGAAATAAACCACTCACTGAGTAAGAGAGCTTGGGAGTGCGAGTAGTTCAATTTTTGCCTGGGGACTGCCGCACGCGCTGGACATGCACGGCTTGCGTCGTGAGCAGGAGCAGCCTTGTGCTGCGAAGAGGCCGGTACCAGCCACGAATTACTGGGGTCTGTACCGGCCTCTTCGCAGCACAAGGCTGCTCCTACCGGGGCCGCGCATCAACGGCGATAGTAGCGGTGATCGTCCTGATAGCGGTGATGCATCGCCCGTTCATGGCGGCGCTCCCAATCACGACGGCGTTCCCAATCGCGTCGGCGCTCCGCTTCGCGCCGGGCTTGCTCGCGGCGCCATTGTTCGCGGCGCCAGTCGCCTCTGCGATCGTGCCAATGATCATCGTGCCAGTCGCGGTCATCATGGGCGAGCAACGGCGCCGTGTGCTCACCCGCCAGGCTGGCCACGGTCGGCCAAGGGTTTTCTGCCGGATGCTGCGGTGCCTGAACGGTTGCCGCCGGGGAGACCGCGTTCGAGGTCTTCATCTGTGATGCTGATGCCGAGCCCACCGCCGCGAACGTGAACAGGCTGAGAAGCATCAACCGTGCGACATGCATTTTCATGAGCGAAGCCAACCTCTGGTTCTATTTACCTGTGCAGATAGACCTTTAAATAGGGAAAAGTTCTAGAAGGGGTAGGGGTTGATTGATTTGGCGCCTATGAGATCGAGCGCCGCCCGCGCGGCGCTTCGCAGCACAAGGCTGCTCATCTGTTTCGGGCCAATTATTCCTGGGGCATGGTGCGCGGCGCTTGTCTGCCCTATCGCACTATCAACCCCCATCCGCCACAAACACAGCCCGCAAATGCCCCCGATAACTTTCAAACGCGGCAATCACCCCGGCAACCACCTCCGCTTCCTCATCAGCCTCAAGTGCCAACCCATCAAGCTTGGCGACAAACTCACGCCAGTGCAGGCCGCGGCCATCGGGGTGGGGCGCCAGGTGCCGAGCGCCCAGGTTGCCATCCAGGCCCAGACGCTGGGTCTGTTTGAACAGGAACGCCGCCCCCAGGTTCGACCCTTCGCTGCAATACAGCCAACCCAACGCCTCGGCAGGGCTGGTAATGACCCGTTGCGGCGCAGCAGGCAGCGGCAACCCCAAGGCTTGCAGATCTGCCTCCACCGCTTCGAACCGCGATAAATGCACCAACCCCGGCAGCCGTCGATTCAGCTGCTCGTCGCGGTACAACGCCGTCAGGCTGCCATGGAAACGGTGTTGCACCTGCAGGAAGCGGGCATAGCGCTCACGGTCCTCGAAGGGGCGTGCGGCCATGACCAGTGCGTCGACACTGTCGTGGTCGCGGCTGCTGGACGCTTTCAGGCGTGCGCAGCGGCCGGGTTCGGTGAGGCACGTGGCGGTAGCAGTCATTGGGCGTTTCCGTGTCGAGGTGGCGAGGGTGGCATGGTAATCAGATCGCTCAGCCCAGGAAACGATCCTGTCATGCTGAAAATAATCGGCAGTGATTTATCATGCAGCCTGTCGTCATTACCCCAAGGAGTCAGCGCATGAGCGCCCCTCAGTTCCGCAACCCCGTGCCCGCCGACGCCGAACGCTGCTACGCGATCGAAATCGGCGCCTATGAAGGGGATGAAGCGGCAACCCTGGAAAAAATCCGCACCCGCATTGCCCAGTACCCGGAAGGTTTTCTGCTACTTGAAGCCGAGGGCGAAACCGTCGGCTTCATCAACAGTGGCTGTGCGCATGACGTGGTCATGTCTGACGAGGCCTTCAAGGAGCTGGTCGGCCATGACCCGGCAGCGCCGAACGTGGTGATCATGTCGGTGGTGGTCGACACCGCACACCAGGGCAAAGGCTATGCAAAACGGCTGATGAGCGAGTTCATCCAGCGCATGAAGGCCCAGGGCAAGCAGACCATCCACCTGATGTGCAAAGAGCAGCATGTCGCGCTGTACCAAAAGCTGGGCTACACCTACGTGCAGCCATCGCCCTCCGAGCACGGTGGCATGGCCTGGCACGAAATGCTCATGACGCTCTGAGCCTTATTCGGCCATCTGCAGCTCGGGCAGTTTCACTCGAAACGCCCGGGTCAGCCCAAGCAGGCAGGCGAACCCCACGCCCATCCAGCACAGCCCGATGGTGAACGACAGGCTCGACAAGCTGCTCCACAGCCACAGCGTACTGAGAAACCCCAGCCCAGGAATCACGCCGTACAGCAGGCCGTTGCGCGTGCCACGCAGCTTCTGGTCGATCAGGTAGTGCTTGACCACGGCCAGGTTCACGGCGGAAAACGCGAACAACGCGCCGAAGCTGATCATGTTGGCGACGGTGTCGAGGGTGATGAACAGGGCGATCAGCGACAGCAGGCTGACAAGCATGATCGCCGCCGCCGGTACGCGCTTTTTCGTCACCAGTTGACCAAACACCGCCGGCAACGCTCCATCGCGCCCCATGGCGAACAGCACCCGCGACACGCTTGCCTGGGAGACCATGGCCGAAGCGAAGCAGCCGGCGACATAGGTGGCGGTAAACGCCGTCACCAACAGTTCACCGCCCACCCGGCGCATCACGTCCACCGAGGCCGAATCGGGGTCGGCGAAACTGCCCCACTCCGGGAAGACCATCTGTGCGCAGTACGACACCACCAGAAACAGCAGCCCGCCGATCAGCGACACGGCCATGATCGCCAGTGGGATGCGAAACGTTGGGTTGCTGGTTTCCTCGGCCATGGTCGAGACCGCATCGAAGCCAAGAAACGACAGGCACAGCACGGCGGCGCCGGTCATGATCAGCGGCACGCTGAAGCCCTCATGGTGGAAGGGCGCAAGCAATGACACAGGTGCCGACTGGCCGGCCAGGTTGCTGATCGACAAGCCGACGAAGACGATGATGAACACCAGCTGGACGACCACCAGAATCCAGTTCACCCGGGTAATCGATTCGATACCGATCAGGTTGAGGAAGGTCACCAGGGCGATGGAGCCTGCGACCCACACCCAGGCGTGGATGGCCGGGAAGTACTCCGACATGTAGATGCCGATCAGCAGGTAGCTGAGCAACGGCAAGAAGATGTAGTCGAGCAGCAGCGTCCAGCCGGTCATGAAGCCGATGTGGGTGCCGAAGGCTTTGCGGGTGTAGGTGTACACGGAGCCGGAGTAGGGGTGCGCTTGCACCATGCGGCCATAGCTGTAGGCAGTCATCAGCATGGCGGCGAGGGTCAGCAGGTAGGCGGTGGGCAGGTGCCCCTTGGTCATCTGGGTAACCAGGCCATAGGTGGTGAATACCGCCAGTGGCACCATGTAGGCAAGGCCGAACAGCACCAGGGCACTCAGCCCCATGGATTTTCTGAAGCGGCCCGAAGGGCTGGAAGGCGACGCGGCATGGGCGGGTTGGGCTGTAGTTTTTGTTGTATGCATTGCTAACTCCTGAAATCGGATGCAGGACGCCGCGGTAGGCGAGTGGGCTCGATACCGTTGCGGGGTCATGAAAGGAGGCTGGGCCAGCGTGCGGTGCGCGGCCCTCAGGGGTGGGGCCGGACGATGCTCCCACACCCCGGGCACACTCGAAATCACCCTTTGGGGTGAGCCGGTCGTCGCCTGAAAACGCTCACCCCAAAGGGTGATTTCGGTCTCTGCCTGGCCGTGGGAGTATTTGCAAACAACGCGCCGCCCCGACGGCGATACCGTTTCCCGCTACCGGCAGAATTCCAGTGAACAGTGACCAATTGGCTTCAGAGCAGTGGTTCGAGCACATGGCCAAGGTGACCGACACGATCGGCCAACCAGGCTTTGCCGCCACCTTGTTCGGTGCGCTCGGGTTCATCCGGCCGATCCAGGCCACCACGGTCTACCTCTACCCCCATGACGGCATGCCGAGCGCGCTGTTCGAGCAAGATGACAAGGCGCCCTGGCTGCCAGAAGGCAATGTCAGCCGCTACCTTTCCGGGTTCTACCTGCTCGACCCGTTCTACGGTGCCTGCGTGGAGCGCGTCGAGTCTGGCTGCTACGGCCTGTTCGACGTGGCCCCTGACCACTTCGAAGTGAGTGAGTACTACCAGTCGTTCTACCGCCATTCGCACCTGGAGGATGAGCTCAATTACATCCTGCAGGTCGCGCCCGGCCAGAGCCTGGCGGTGTCGCTGGCCTTCACCGACAAACTGGACGTGCCAAGCCGCGAGCTGTTCGGCCGTGTCACGCCTTGGGTGCTGGCGGTGCTCAACAAGCACTTCGCCGGGCTGGGGAGCCGCGGGGGGCGTTTCGAGAACGTGCTGGAGCAGCGTATCCATGCCGCGCTCAACAACTTTGGCAGCTCGTTGCTGACCGAGCGCGAGTGCCGCATCGCCCAACTCATCCTGCGTGGCCATTCGACCAAGTCCTTGGCCGAGCGCCTGGGGGTGTCGGAAGACACCATCAAGTCCCACCGCAAAAACGTCTACGCCAAGCTCGACATCGGCACGCAATCCGAACTGTTTTCCTTGTTCATCGACGCGCTGGCCAATGCCCAGGGCGTGCTGGGCAAGGACCCGCTGGAAAGCTACATGGGCAAGCTGCGCTAAGCGCCGCAGCCCTGCAATACCCACCGACAACAAGGAAAACCACCCATGAATGCGCCTTTCGCTCCCCAACGCCAGACCCGTGACTACCAGGCCGCCGACGCCGCGCACCACATCCACGCTTTTCTCGACCAGAAGGCGCTCAATGCCGAAGGCCCGCGGGTCATGGTTGGAGGTGAACGGCTGCACCTGTGGGACAGCGAAGGCAAGCGTTACCTGGATGGCATGTCGGGGCTGTGGTGCACCCAACTCGGTTACGGTCGCAAGGACCTGACCGCCGCCGCCGCCGCGCAGATGGACCAGTTGGCCTACTACAACATGTTTTTCCACACCACCCACCCAGCGGTGATCGAGCTATCCGAGTTGCTGTTCAGCCTGTTGCCTGGCCACTACAGCCACGCGATCTACACCAACTCCGGGTCCGAGGCCAACGAGGTGCTGATCCGCACCGTGCGCCGTTACTGGCAGGTGGTTGGTCAGCCGACCAAGAAGATCATGATTGGCCGCTGGAATGGCTACCACGGCTCGACCCTGGCGGCCACGGCGCTGGGCGGCATGAAGTTCATGCACGAGATGGGCGGGCTGATCCCGGACGTGGCGCACATCGACGAGCCGTACTGGTACGCCGAAGGTGGCGAGCTGACCCCGGCCGAGTTCGGCCGCCGCTGCGCGTTGCAGCTGGAGGAAAAGATCCTCGAACTGGGGGCGGAAAACGTCGCCGGTTTTGTCGCCGAACCCTTCCAGGGGGCCGGGGGCATGATCTTCCCACCGGAAAGCTACTGGCCCGAGATCCAGCGGATCTGCCGCCAGTACGACGTGCTGCTGTGCGCCGACGAGGTGATCGGCGGTTTTGGCCGCACCGGCGAATGGTTTGCTCATGAGTATTTCGGCTTCGAGCCGGACACCCTGTCGATCGCCAAGGGCCTGACCAGCGGCTATGTGCCCATGGGCGGCCTGGTGCTGAGCAAGCGCATCGCCGAAGCCCTGGTGGAACGCGGCGGCGTGTTTGCCCATGGCCTGACCTATTCGGGCCACCCGGTGGCGGCGGCCGTGGCCATCGCCAACCTCAAGGCGCTGCGCGATGAAGGCATCGTGCGCCAGGTGAAGGATGACACCGGGCCGTACCTGCAGCGCATCCTGCGTGAAGTGTTTGCCGATCACCCCTTGATTGGCCAGGTGCAGGGCGCGGGACTGGTGGCGGCGCTGCAGTTCGCTGAACACAAGCCGACCCGCAAGCGCTTTGCCAACGAGAACGACCTGGCTTGGCAGTGCCGCACCTTCGGCTTCGAAGAAGGCGTGATCATTCGCTCGACCTTGGGCCGGATGATCATGGCGCCGGCACTGGTGGCCAACCGCGCCGAGCTGGACGAACTGGTCGACAAGACACGTATCGCTGTAGACCGCACTGCCCGGTTAGTGGGCAGGCTCTGAGCCAGTGGGGGCGCTTTGCGCCCCATTCGCGACGCAAGGCCGCTCCCACACGTGCAGGCGATCGTCTGTAGGAGCGGCCTTGCGCCGCGAATGGGCTGCAGCGCAGCCCCAGAATCCAAGACAGTCATAGGGAGTGAAAATGGAGCGTCTCGAATACTGGCAAACGCGCGCTGCAAGCCTGCGTTTGCCCGACAAGGCCCTGATCGGCAGTCAGCAGGTGAGCGCTAACAGCGGCGCCACGTTCGCCGCCATCAACCCGGCCACCCAGCAGGTACTGGCGCAGGTCGCCGCCTGTGGTCAGGCTGAAGTCGACCTGGCGGTGGCCACCGCACGCCGTGCCTTCGAGCAAGGCCCATGGTCGCGCATGGCCCCGGTCGAGCGCAAGAAGGTGCTGCTGCGCCTGGCCGAGCTGATCATGGCCAACCGCGAAGAGCTCGCGCTGCTGGACTCGCTGAACATGGGCAAGCCGGTCATGGATGCCTACACCATCGACGTCCCCGGCTCGGCGCATGTCTTTGCCTGGTACGGCGAGGCACTGGACAAACTGTACGACCAGGTAGCGCCCACCGCGCCCAACGCGCTCGCCACCATCACCCGCGAAGCGCTAGGCGTGGTCGCCGCCGTGGTGCCGTGGAACTTCCCGCTCGACATGGCGGCCTGGAAGCTAGCGCCGGCGCTGGCGGCCGGCAACAGCGTGGTGCTAAAACCCGCCGAGCAATCGCCGTTCTCGGCGCTGCGCCTGGGGCAACTGGCGCTGGAGGCCGGTTTGCCGGAGGGCGTGCTGAACGTCGTGCCAGGCCTGGGCGAAGACGCGGGCCGGGCGCTGGGGCTGCACCCGGACGTCGACTGCCTGGTGTTCACCGGCTCCACTCAGGTGGGTAAGTACTTCATGCAGTACTCGGCGCAGTCAAACCTCAAGCAGGTCTGGCTGGAGTGTGGCGGCAAGAGCCCGAACCTGGTGTTCGACACCTGCCAGGACCTGGACTTGGCCGCGGAAAAAGCAGCGTTCGGCATTTTCTTCAACCAGGGTGAAGTGTGTTCGGCGAACTCGCGCCTGTATGTGCAGCGCTCGATCCACGATGCGTTCATCGAGCGCTTGCAAGCCAAAGCCCGCCAATGGATGCCCGGCAACCCACTCGACCCGGCAAGCCGCGCGGGTGCCATCGTCGATGCCGAGCAGACCGGTCGCATCAAGGCCGCCATCGACCGTGCGCACGCGCAGGGCGCCCAGCTAGTGTGCGGTGGCCGGCGCCTCACCATTGACGGCTCGGACAACTACATCGAACCGAGCATTTTTGCCGGCGTCGATGGCAGCATGAGCCTGGCCCGGGAGGAAGTGTTCGGCCCAGTGCTGGCGGTCAGCGCGTTCGACACCGAAGAGCAGGCCGTGCGCCTGGCCAACGACAGTGTCTACGGCCTGGCAGCGTCGGTGTGGAGCGACGACTTCAACCAGGTGCATCGCGTTGCGCGGGCGCTGAAGGCTGGCACCGTTTCGGTCAACACGGTGGATGCGCTGGATGTCACGGTGCCGTTTGGGGGTGGCAAACAGTCGGGGTTTGGTCGCGACCTGTCGCTGCATTCGTTCGACAAGTACTCACAGCTCAAGACCACCTGGTATCAGCTGCGCGCTTGAAAAGCGGACTGCGCACCCCAGCCACGCGCGCCCGGTGTAGGAGCAGCCTTGCGCTGCGAAGAGGCCGGTGATAGCACTGAAGATTTACTGTGTTATCACCGGCCTCTTCGCAGCACAAGGCTGCTCCTACCACGACCGCGCATGGCTGAAGGGTAGGGCAGTCAGCTCAACTCCCCTTCGATGATGATCACCTCGCGACGTGCTGCGCGCAGGGCGAATGCCTTGGCCTCTGTATAGGCAGGGTCCTCATAGCAGGCTTTTGCCTGGGCATAGCTGGCGAACTCGACCGCCAGTACGCGGCTGCTGGTGTGCGACTCCCGCAGCGCACCTGGGGCAAGCGGCTTGAGCGTTGCGCCGTACTTTGCCGCGATGGAACCCCACAGTTGGCCATAGGCTTGCTGAGCCTCGGGGTCGGTGACGTCAGAGGCAAAAATGATCCAATACCCTTTCATAGTCATTCCTCGTAATGTTCAGTGCTGCTTGAACGCGGCCGCCGAAGCCTCGAAAGACTGGCCAGCGCGCGGGTTCCACTGCACACCGGAGCGCGCTACCACGCCCGGTTTCAGCTGTTGATGTTGGTCATAGTCGTGTCGCGGGTGGAAGAACAGCGGCTCAAGCTCATCCAACTGCGCAAGGTGCTGGGCGTAACGTTCCAGGTAGTGTTCGCGTTGCTCGTCCGTGACCTGGGCTGGCATCCACGCCGCGAAGGGGGGCAGTACTGTAAAACCGGTGTAAGCCAGGATGCCATTATGGATCGGCCATAGAATGTGATGCAGGTCGCCGTCGATGCCATTGGCGGTGTACAACGTGCTGGCCGTGCCCGTGGTCAGGCTCAGCATGGCGCGTTTGCCTTTGAGCAGGCCGGTGTCGTATTTGCGCCCGGCAGCATAGGCAAAACCACGGCTTAGCACGCGGTCTACCCAGCCTTTGAGGATGGCCGGCAGCGAAAACCACCAGACGGGGAATTGGAAGATCACCAGGTCCGCTTCTGCAACCTTATGTTGCTCGCGGGCCACGTCCGCACTCACCGTTCCCGTGCTGTACGCCTGCTCCTGAGCGTGAGCAGGGTTGAAATAGTCGCCTTGGGCGAAGCCTGCAAACTCGTCCGTCGCCAGCACGGCATTCCAGCCCATGGCATAGAGGTCACTGACCCGCACCTGGTGCCCCTGCGCGGCCAGGCTACGCACGGCCGTGGCCGTCAGTGCGCCGTTGAATGAACGTGCCTCGGGGTGAGCATGAACGATCAGGACTTTCATGGGGCGGCTCTCTCTGGAAAAGTCATTGCCTTGATGCGGGCAATTGTCTTGGCGGGAGCAACGCGTTACAAATCATCTGTCCTGACGCCATGGAAGAGAAAAACTGCATCATGCGAGCCGACACGCCACTCAAGGCCATTGCCTGTTTCGATGCTGTAATGCGCACGGGCAGCGCTACGCTTGCCGCTGAGCGTTTGTTCGTGACCCCCGGCGCAGTGGCGCAGCAACTGCGAAAACTCGAGGCGTGGCTGGGGGTGGCTCTGTTTGTTCGCAGCGTGCGCAAGCTGCACCCGACAGACGAGGCGTTGCGCTACTGGGCGCAGGTCAGGCCAGCACTCGAGCAGATCGACGCCGCCAATGCCGCCGTGCAGCGCAAGGGCGCACTGCAGGTGTCGCTGAGCCTGCCACCGGCGTTTGCCAGCACCTGGTTCGCCCGGCGCATGGTCGACTTCACCCAGCGGCACCCCGGCCTGCAGTTGCACCTCAATGCCGACGCTGAAACCGTGGACTTCCTGACCAGCAGCTACGACTTGGCGGTGCGCCATTTCGATGGCAAGGACGACAGCCTGCAGGCCTGTCTGTTACTGCAGGATGAGGCGAGGGTCTATTGCAGCCCGCAATACCGCGAGCGTTTGCAGTTGCTGGCGGTGGCAGACCTGCACAAAGCGACCTTGCTCTACACCACGTCCCATGCCAACTGGTCGCGCTGGCTGGGCAACGCCGGGTTGTCGTTTGTTGGCGTTGCCAGCGGCCTGCATTTTGACCAGTCGGCGCTGGCCATCGACGCCGCCAGGCGCGGCCAAGGGTTGGTGTTGACCAGCCCCTGGCTGGTTGAGGACGACGTGGAGCAAAAGCGCTTGGTTCAGGTGTTCCCGCAGGTACTCAAAACGGGCAAGAACTACTACCTCGTTCACGGCAAGCACAGTACGCTCAGCGTGGCGGGGCAGCAGCTACATGACTGGATGCTAGGTGCAGCGTCAGCCCCGTAATCACCAGGGAGGTAACGATGCAGCCACTGACCCACGCACAGGTACTGGCCATTGCCCAGGAAAATCCCATCAACCGGGCTTTGCTGTCGCTCACGGGTGGTCAGCCGGCGTGAGCCACTGCGCGTAAGTGATGCAGCTGATGTGTTCGGTTCGATAATCCTGAAGGAACGGGTTGTATTTGTTTTCTTCGGTGTGGTGATGGCGGAACCCGCACTTCGATTGGGCAACAAAAGACTGGGTGTTGTCAGCGAAATAGCCACACCAGAGCGCCTTGAGTTTCAGGGTTTCAAACCCGTGCCGCATCACTTCACGCACGGCTTCGGGAATCAGGCCTTTGCCCCAGTACGGCACGCCGATCCAGTAGGCGATTTCGCCTTCCTGCTCGCTGATCTCGAAGTGGCTGTTGCCGCCTATCAGAATGCCCACACATCCCACTGCACGGCCGTTCTCCTTCAGTTCGACGGCATACACCTCCGGGTGATTGAACACGGTGCGGATGATCTCGGCACTGTGCGCAACGCTGGTGTGCGGTGGCCACCCCGCGACAGGGCCAACGCGTTCGTCCTTGGCGTATTCGTATAAGTCAGCGGCATCTGTATCTTGCCAAGGGCGCAGCCGCAGCCGTTGTGTTTCAAGTCGCATGTCCTGTACTCATCCTGGGTTGCTCGGGCGTCACAGGGTAGTGCGCGGCGCTTGATGGGTACACGTCAGTACCTCGGCAGTTTCGGTACTTTTCGAAACTCCATCAGCGAGCGGTGATAAGCTTTGCGCAGTTTAAGCAGGCAGCGTTGAGCCACCATGCAGCACATTCCGAAACTGGTTACACCGGGCGATCCGCCGCGGTTGGGTGACACCACACTCGCTGAAGGGGTAGGCGTGCCGCTGTCTTTCGGCCATGCCTACATTACGCTGCTGGTGTGCTTGTCCGGCAGTGCCGCCTTCGCGTTCAACTTCAAGGACCAGGCGGTCAGGCGTGGTGATGTGATGGTGTTGGCCGAGGACACGATCGCGTTGCTCAAACGTCGCTCACGCAGTTTCAGGGTATTTTTTTGCTTGATGCCCAAAAGCTTCGCTGCCGAGGTGGCTTACCAGCTGCCAAACCCCTTGTTCGTTTTTTTGCATGACCACCCACACTGCGTGCCGGCCAATGCTGACAGGCCGCTGCTGGCGGGCTGGTTGGCGCACATGCGGGACATTGCGCAGCGCTGCCCCACGTACCAGCACATCATGCTCAGAAATCACCTGCAAAACTTGTTTCTGAAGATCGCCGAGCAACTACCGGCGCAGTACCAGGCGGGCCGGCAATTCAGCCGCCAGGAAACACTCAGTTGGCGTTTCTGGGAGTTGATAGGCAAACACTGCATGCGCCACCGAGAGGTGAAGTTTTATGCCGATGCGCTGACGATCACGCCGTTTTATCTGTCGCAGCTCAGCAAGGCTTTTTTCAATGACACCCCCAAAGGCTTGATTGACCGCCAGGTGACCTTGGAAATCAAGGCACTGCTTTCATACAGTACCCTGGCGATTGGGCAAATCGCGGACACGCTCAACTTCGCCGACGCGTCGTATTTGTGCCGGTATTTCAAACGCCAGACGGGGGTTTCGTTGTCCTACTATCGCAGCCACTCGCATGAGCCGAACGGATCGCGGCCAGGCCCTTGATTGCTCGGGTTGCTTGCGGTGGGGCATGATCCTGCTTTGACTCGCCACGGATGACGACCATGCACATACGCCAACTGATCCACGACGACCTGCCCTCTGCCAGCACCCTGTGCCTGGACGCATTCATGCAGGCCGTTGCGCCTTCGCTGTCGGCGCAGGGTGTGGACACCTTCGCCATGGTGGCGGCGGCACAGGCGTTTGCCGAGCGTATGGAGGGCGATAACCTGATGCTGGTGTGCGTCGCGGACGGCGCCCTCACCGGGTTGATCGAATTCAAGGAAGGCCGCCACGTGGCCATGCTGTTCGTCGCACCGGGCTGGCAACGACGAGGCATTGGTACGCGCCTGATGAACGCGGCACTGGCGCAGGCGAGGGAGGCGGTGGTGACGGTCAGGGCGTCGTTGTCTTCGGTGGCCGCCTACGAACGCTATGGGTTCGTTCTGGCAGGCGATGTGGGCGAGTTTGCCGGGCTGGTCTATCAGCCGATGGAGAAGCAGCTGCCCTGATTTCTAGCGATGCCGTTACCCAACGCCCAATTCTCCTTGCACACATAGGCGCACTTGCCGGGGACGCACCCCCCTGTAGGAGCAGCCTTGTGCTGCGAAGAGGCCCGTGACAACACCATCAATCTTCGTTGTTGTCGCGGGCCTCTTCGCAGCACAAGGCTGCTCCTACAGGGCTTGGGGTTGAGCGGGGATTTGACGTGTCTATGGCCCGAATCAGAAGCTGTACTTGAAACTCGTCATCACATTGCGTGGTGCGCCATAAACGCCGTACAGGCCGGATTGGCTGTAGTACTCACGGTCGAACACGTTGTTCAGGTTCACCGATGCACTCAAGTGCTGGTTGATGTCATAACGAGCCATCAAGTTGGTGACCGCGTAGCTGCCCTGGCTGAAGGTGTGCAGGTCGGCGCCGACTTTGCTCTGCCAGTTCACCCCACCGCCGACCGTGATCTTGTCCAGTGGCCCATGTAGCCGGTAGCTGGTGAAGGTCTTGAAGCTGTTGCGCGGCAGGTTGGTGTTGATGCGCTGGTCGTCGGCGTCAGTGGTCACCGAATAGGCATAACCGGCCGATGCTTGCCAGCCTTCGGCCAGCTCGCCGTTCAGCTCCAGTTCGATGCCCTTGGAGGTGGTGTCCTGTTCGGCGCTGTAGACGTTGTCGTGTTGCCAGATGGCCAGGTTGTCCTGCTCTAGCTTGAACACCGCGAGGCTCGAGTTGAGCTTGCCATCGAGGTGGGTGCCCTTGATGCCGAGCTCGTAGCCGACACCTTCCATCGGGTCGAGCGGCTTGTTGCTCTCGTCGGTGACCCACGAGCCCTGCGGGTTGAAGATCTTGGTGTAGCTGGCGTACAGCGACCAGGTGTCGTCGAGGTCGTAGACCACGCCGGCATAAGGGATGAATACGCCGTTTTCCTCACGGTTCACTTCGGTTTCGTCGCCGCCATACGGCCTGTCCGAGGTGTCGCGCTTCCAGTTGATCAGGCGGCTGCCAAGAATCAGGCTGAGGTCGTCGGTCACGCTGAAGCGCGAGGTCAGGTACGCCGCGTACTGGTCTTCGTCAATCGATGACTTGCCGCTTTCGACGAAGTCCGGCTTGGCAGACTTGCCGTCCCAAGTGAACAGGTTGTCGATCACACCCGCTGGCGAGCCGGCGTAGTCATAGCGCCAGCCGCCCCAGCTTGGGGTGTTTTCCCGGTATTGGGACAGAGTCATGCCGGTAATCAACTCATGGTCACGCCCGAACAGGCTGAATGGGCCGGTGACGTACAGGTCGAGGTTGTCTTGGCGTGGGGTGCCGGAAAAACGCACGGGCAACTGGGTCAGGCCGCTGCCCTCCGGGCTCAGCTCACCCATGGCAAAGTTGAACAGCTCGTCGAATTTGTTCTCGGCATGGGTGAGCTCGACCTTGCCGCTCCAGCCGTTGCCCAGTTGCTGCTCGATGGAGGTGAAGAAGCTGGTTTGCTCGTGATCGTTGTACGACCAGCTTGGCGCGGCATTGAGCGAGCGCTTGAGGTTGGTACGTTCACCTGTCGAGAAACGCGTAGGCAGGCCGGAGCGCAGCGGCGAGTCGATGTCGCTGCGCAGGTAGCTGAAGCCCACGGTCAGCAGGGTGTCTTCGCTGAGGTCGAATTCGGTGATGCCATACATCAGCTGCGATTGCTGGTTGTAGCGGTCAATCCAGGCTTTTTCGGTTTTGTAGTCGGCGACGAAGCGCCCCCGCACGTTGCCGGTTTCGGTCAGCGGCCCGGACACATCAAAACCGGTGCCATAGCGGTCCCAGTTACCCGCTTCGCCGGTGATGCTGGCCTGGGCGTCGGCGGTGGGGCGCTTGCGGATCAGGTTGATCGTCGCCGAGGGGTTGCCCATGCCGCTGATCAGGCCGGTGGCGCCGCGCACGATTTCGATGCGGTCGTACATCGCCATGCTCTGCGAGTAGTTGTCCAGGCGGGTGCTGGTCGGTACACCGTCGACCTCGTAGTTCTGGATGGCAAACCCGCGCGACCAGTACGAATCGCTCTCCGAGCCCAGGCCATCGCGAACCACGGTGATGCCTGGGGCGGCTTCCAGCGCGTCGGTGAGGTTGGTCAGGCGCTGGTCATCCAGGCGCTGGCGGGTCATCACGGTCAGCGATTGCGGGGTCTCGCGGGGGGTAAGGTTGAGGCGCGTGGAACTGCTCGACGAATAGGTGGTGTAGAGCCCGCTGCCTTCGGTTGTCGAACCCGGCGCCTTGCCAGAGATGGACACCGCGCTCAGCTCCAGGGCCCCCGTGGCAGTGGCTTGCAGCGAATAGTTGCCGTTGACACCGCGGCTGGCTTCAAGCCCGGTGCCAGCCAGCAGCATCGCCAGGCCCTGGTCGACATCGAAACGGCCCTGCAGCCCGCTGGTGCTGCGGCCCTCGGTCAATGCCGTGGGGTAAGACAGCAGAATGTGCGCGGTCTGGCCAAAGCGGGCCAATGCGGGCGCCAGTGGGCCGGCAGCGATATCGAAATCGGCCTGCGCCTGCTCGGCAGCGGTGGCCCAGCCGGGCGTCAGCAGCAGCGGGGCGCTTGCACTCATGCAAGCGATGCCCTGGACCACTGCGCCGGCAAGTTTTTGCGTAACCGATAACTGCCAGCCCTGGCGTTTGCGTGCGGTGCGATTCACGAGTGTTCCCCCATTGATTTGAAGTGCTGAGGGTTAAGTCTCGTGAGACGCGAAATCGGACCACCTCTGTGCAACTTTTTTTTCGTCAGGCCATGCGCGGCTTCAACGTCACCCAGTAGCGGGTGAAATGCTGCACGTCGAGCTGCAAGGTGTCCGCCACTGCGGTGATGATTTTTTCGGTGTTATCCAGCGGGAATGTGCCTGACACACGAAGGTCCGCCAAGGCGGGGTCGCAGGCCAGGTGCCCACGGCGATAGCGGCTGACGTCGTCGAGAAAGGCCGCCAAGCGTTGGCCTTGGGCAACCAGCATGCCTTGGCTCCAGGCAGGGGCAACGGGGGGCACGGACTGACGGTCGAGTACGCCCTGGCGGCTGAAGCTGGCCTGCTCCCCGGCACTGAGCAGAAGGGGTGGATGGGGCTGCAAGGCGGGTTGCACCGACAAGCTGCCCTGATACACGCTGACCTGGGTGAGCTCGGCGTGCAGCCTTACATTGAACTGCGCCAGTGTCGATGCAAGGCGGCCATGCACGGTGTCCACCCACAGTGGCCGGCTATCGGCGCGTGGCGAGCGGCTGATCAGCACCTCGCCGCGCAGCAACCGCAAGCGGCGTGCCTGATGGTCGAACGCCACATCAAGGGCGCTGTCGGTGTTCAGCTGTACCTGGGTGCCATCGGCCAGCGTCAAGCGCCGTTGCTCGCCAATGCGGCTGTGGTAGTCCGCGCGCCAGTCTTGTACCAGCGCGGCGTCTTTCAGGTACCAGGCGCCGGCACCTGCGGCCATCAGCAGCGACAGTTGCTTGAGCGCCGTGCGCCGCGACAGCTGCTGGCGTAGCGCCGCGTGGGCCAAGGGGCGTTGACCTGGGCTGCGCATGTCCTGCATGCGTTGGGCGAACACCTGGGTCCGTTGCCAGGCGTGCTCGTGCAGCGGGTGCGCTTGGCGCCAGCTCATGCAGGCGGCCAGGGTGGCAGCGCTGACGACCGGCTCTTGCAGTTCGAGGTGCCACTGCATGGCCTGCTCGGCTACCTCGCCCGGGATCGATGCAGAGCCCTGGTCGTTCATGGCAGGTCCAGGCTGTGATCGAGCATGATGCACAGGGCGCCTGCCTTGACGATGTAGCGCTTCACCGTGGTAATCGACACGGCCAGCCGCTCGGCAATGTCTGCGTGCCCCAGGCCATCCACCTGCGACAGCAGGAACGCTTCGCGCACCGGGCGCTCCAGGCCGTCGAGGGCGGCGTCGAGGGCGATCAGGGTTTCCAGCAGGATTGCCTGGGTTTCCAGGCTGGGCGCGACCTGTTCGGGCAGGGTCGCCAGCGCCTCGAGGTAGGCGCGTTCGAGTTTTTGCCGGCGAAAATGGTTGCACAAGACGCTTTGCGCCACCTTCGCCAGGAAGGTGCGGGGTGCATGCAACTGTGGCACGTGTTGTTTGTTCAACAGGCGCAGGAAAGTGTCTTGCGCCAGGTCCGCTGCGCTTTGCGAACAGTTCAGCCGCAGCCTTAGCCAGCGCGTCAGCCAGCTGTGTTGCTGGCGATAGAGCAGGGCCACATCGCACAGAAGGGGATCAGGGGAAGGGAGCATGGAGTGCGGCCGCCGCAGGGGTCATTGTTGCAAACGATAATGCTTATCATATATACGGCTTGGGCAGCCCTGCAATACGCGCGCGCAGCAAATGCCTTGGCGGTCTCTGGTCCGATATAAAACTGCTGCCTATTGGGAAGGCGCACACTGGCTGTAGCTCAGATCATCTGAGCATTGAGAGGTGTGTATGACCACTGGCAAGCGCTTCACAGAGGCTGATGCCCCTGCTGTCGAACCAGGGCACGGCGAAGACTGGCCAACCGGGAAAGATGAAGACGATACCGAGGCGCAGACACCGACGGAAAGCCAAAGAGGTTCCGGCCATCCCGACCCGTCCAGAGCCTCTGCGGCAGAGCGGTACAGCTACCAGCCGAAGCAGAAAATCAGGCCTTAACGCTTGGCTAAACGGCAGGACGTACAGGCGGCAGGTAGGGAAGCAGGCGTTCGGTCTCTTTCCTGACCACCGCGTAACACTCGCAACTGAGCTGCTCCAGGTGTGCCCTGTCGAGCACCCTGATATGCCCCCGGTTGTATTCGATCACGCCCAGCCGCTGCAGTTTGCCAGCGGCGTCGGTCACCCCTTCGCGGCGTACGCCCAGCATGTTGGCGATCAGTTCCTGGGTCATGCACAGCCGGTCGCCCGGCAGGCGGTCCAGCGACAGCAGCAGCCAGCGGCACAGTTGCTGGTCGATGGAATGGTGCCGGTTGCACACCGCCGTTTGCGCCATCTGGGTGATCAATGCCTGGGTGTAGCGCAGCATCAACATCATCAGCTCGCCATGGCGGTTGAACTCGTCCTTCAAACGCTGCCCCGGTAGGCGATAGGCATGCCCGGCGCTTTGCACGATCGCGCGGCTGGGGGTGCTTTCGCCGCCCATGAACACGGCGATGCCAACCAGCCCTTCATTGCCCACCACCGAGATTTCCGCCGAGGCGCCGTTCTCCATCACGTACAACAACGAGACGATCGAATCGGTGGGGAAGTACACATGCCGCAGGGTGTCGCCGGACTCGTAGAGCGCCTTGCCAAGTGGCAGGCTGACCCGTTCCAGGTGCGGTTCCAACCGGGCGAACGTGTCCGCGGTCAGCGCGGCCAACAGGTAATTTTGCCGGGGGTTGGAGGTGGGTTGCATGGGAGGGACCGTCGGGAGTAGCGGCTGGAAGAACAATATTAGCCCCCGCGAGCCTGTGACGCCTGCTTTAGCCCATCAGTTGAGGGGAAAAAGGGAAGGCTGGCGCTTCAAATTCCTCCAACCTCCAAGTAGTCAACTGTCATTTTTGTCAGTGGCTAGCGTGCTTTATGTGTGGGAGGCTTCAGTAGTCCTATCCAGTAATAATCGTAAGTCAATACGGTTTCCTACAGTCGCCATATTGGTCTCGGCAACATAGCGTTGTTGTCGTACCTGAGGGGTCTCTATGTACAGTAAAAAAGTGTTGGAGTTTCTTGGGTTCAAAAGAGGCGACTGCATAAGGTCTGACGGCTATACGCTCTACATATTGGGGATACATGAGGGAGGCGTGGAGGCTATTACAAAGGGGCCTTATGCAGGGCCCGAGGGTCTGAAGCCAAAAGCGGATCAATTCGGTTTCATGATTTTATTTGCTGGAAAACAGCGAATTGAAGAGGTCGACGCAGCATTGAGGCGGTGGCGTGAAAAACTGAGTGTGCCCTGCATTTTATCCGGGGCGGACAGTGTGCTTGCTAGTGCCTTTGACGATGCGCGGAAGATTGCCATTTCTTCAAGTACAAAAGAGGCGATCTGGGGGGAGCCCGGGGTCGTGGATGCTTTGGTTAAAAGAGAGAGTATTGCAACAATCGAAGAGATTTGGGTGTTCGTAGATGAAGGTGCAAGTAAACAGTCTGTGTTGCAATTGCTGTTGAGGGAAAAGCGCGTTTCAAATGCGACGGATTTCAATCTCCTGGATAAGACTAGTTTTGCTGCAAAGTATTATGCAGGGTTAGGAGATATTACGATTCCCTCAGGCGAAGAGCGGTATTTGTTTCTGGATGAGGCTCCTGCGAATTTCAAAGTTTTCTCGTTGATGCAGTCGTATAATGGGGATGTTCAAATCAGGCCTTATCGTCGCTCGGGGCCACCAAGCCAGTCACGTTACGGAGATTCTTACTTCGAATCTGATGAAGGTCACCTCGAGTCTGATGATGGTCACGGAATGGATTATGGGTATGGCGAGGGTGCTGACTTCCATAATCCGAGTAACCAGTCAGTGCGTCAGTGGCTAATCGTAAGGTCTGCAGCAATTGGAAGTGACGCATTACTAGAAGCAATAGTGCTAATGGCGCCCAAAGAGATTTCTGACGTCAGTCAGATTGATGGCTTGCCGAAGGCATATAATATCAAGCGGGCTGCCGACAGCCTCCCTGATATAACTGGTTTCGAAACCATGACGCTCGGGAGTGGCTCGTGCCAATGGACCAGTCCCGGTTACCTGCTCGCTGACAGGGATTTGGTAATAGGTGAGACAATATGGATTTGGGCGGTAGCGCACTTGGATGGGAGTGTCTTGAAGTCGGTCGGGCTTACCGCTACGGAAGATAACTATAAAAAAACGGTATGGCCAAAGGCACTGATCGATGCCATCAATGCAGATACCACCTTGGTGGAAGGCTCTACACTTTTACAAGCAGGTCACCTGAGCAAAGACGGTTTCATCATTGCTGAAAAGGGTATTGATAGTAATCAGTTCTGTGCAGCCGATGAACTCGGACGTGCTGAGTTTGATCGGCTCTGGGTGTTTGAGGCGCTCGCGCGGATGTATACCAATGCGCCTTTTGTCGCCAATCAGGTCATTGCAGGCTATGTGCCTGACGCCTTCCCTGCTTGGGCTGAAGGAATTTGCATTCAAGTCCGCGACCGAACCAGTCAATACCTGCATGAATCACATAGAGTCGCCTGTAACCCCCTACATGATGAGCAAGGGGACCAGCAGAAACACGTGTGCAATATAATCAATCAACATTCAAAACTGCTTCGTGCCGGGGTGCTGAAAAACGACGAAGTTACCATCAAGGCAGCCATTGAAGCTAATGCCTTGTGGGTGCCTCAAGGGTCGAACCTAAGTGTCACGGTTGAACCAATTATGTGGTTTGCACTGGATGGTTTTGCAGTGGAAGGGTCGCTGACGGCAGGCGAAACCATTTGTTTGAACGTACACGATGATGTGTCCGGAGTGCCGATGCCGGGTTCGCCGTTCACGTTCACGCCAAAGGTGGCTGAAATAGCTGAGGCCGTGTGGCCCTCCGCGTTGAGTCAAGCGCTGAAGCAGTCCCTACTCGCTGACTACATACACCTGGGAAAGGCGGAAGATTTCAACAAGGACCGTACTGAAAACGCCACTACCGATCAGTGGTGGCAAGCTGGAGTACCGCTGCGGATCTGGATGAGCGAGCCGCTGGGAGGGGCCCCTCTGTGGGTGCCGGCAGCTTCGGAGGTAAAGGATCAAAATAAAGCAATATCGCTGTACAAAATGCTAGAAGCGCAGGCCAATGCTGATACTGAACTGTACGTTGAACTGCGTGATCGTCGCAGCGGGAACTTATGTCACAACTGGACGGTGACCTTGGCGAAAGGTGACAGCGCTGACTATGTGTCGGGTTGGGTGGAAACTCTTCAGGCAACCCTTGAAGCCAAACTGAAGGCCCTGGGTATTGCCTCTAGTGTTGGCGATTCGACGCATGCTGTGTTGGAAAAAGCGCAAGAAATTCCAGCGTCATCTCGTGCGCTTTGGCTGGAGGGCAGTGCAGATGTCTTGTTGAAACTTCGCGGCCGAGTAATTAGCAAAGAAGTTGAGCTTCCTGATGTTAAGGTGACGATGTCAACTGCTGAAGTGCGTAATCAGGTTTTGGGGGTGTTTCTGCTCTGTGCGCGTGGTCTTATTTTTGGCGAGAAAAATGAGCTGCCTAGAGAAATTTATGATGAATTCTTGGCGACGCTTCGGTTGAATGATTGTTGGGCTAGGGATGTTAAGGTGGGGGGTAAAAACCTCCGGATCAAATTAAGTGATAAGTTTGAAAGTCGCGTATCGTCTAAGGACAAAAGCGCAGAGGCAAATCTTACGGCAGCGCAGCGAGAGCAAAGTGAAGTAAGCAACATGGTGGAGAGGTATCTTAGAAAGACAGTGCTGCTTAATTTGAGTAGTTTTGATCGTGCGGATTTTCATCATGGGCTAGGTGGGTCTAGTGGATTGCTGTGCGACTACGAAACTTGCAAGAGTCCAGTTTCTGAGTATTACAAGAATCGCGATCCAAAAGGGCGATGGCCTATGGATCTTCGGTTGAATAATATTATGCCGGATGAGGTGCTGTGGGCACTATTTAGTTCGAAGGCAGCGTGGAAGTACCTCTCGGTCAGTGGCTATGATTACGTAGAGAGACAGCTTGCGTCGGGGCGTGACAAGATGTTTAAGTATGTTATCGATGGTGAGGAGTATGCTGACCAGAAACAGTTGATCGAGTTATTTGATCTGTGTGCGTTCCCTAGCAACATAAATTTACCTGAAAATGCTAGCGCTTCGTGCTCCGTTAGTTTTGTCAAGCCAGAAAAGTTTACGGTGGCTAACGTGTCCGGGCGCTCTGTGGCGGTCACTGTTCATGGCCATGAACGCCTGCAACTGGCTTCAATGCTTGCCCCCCCTGCCATTGCGTCGGGTTACAAGTTTCAGTTTTCTGAGGCACATGCTGATCAATTGTTGTTCGATATTCATCGCCCCAATGATTCGTCGCACACTCACCCAGAAATCTGGAATGGGTACGTAACCGCAGAGAAAATCTGGCAGTGCGTAGGGCTCAATCCAGTCATCTTACCCGTTGCTAAGAAGTATTTTCCGGCCGACACGCTCTGTGTTGACTACGCCTCCACCAATGGTTCTCAGCTCTACGATACCACCGGCGCATGCACCAATGGCGTTGACGAGCGAACTGGATTGTTCCACGCGTACTATCCCCTCTGCACATTACAGGGGTTGGCTGGCCGGGGCCCTGTCATTGATTTATCGCTGCATTACTCCGCCCATCGCGCCAATGAGAGTGCACTGGGAGACGGTTGGGCGTTTCGTTTCTCGTCCTTTGACAACCGCGAGCGGCAGTTGACCCTGAGTACGGGCCGTACTGTACGGTTGACCCCGAGTGAAATCAAAACCCTGATTGCGGGTGAAAAGAGCAGGGTTCAGTGCGTCGGCTTTACCATTACTGATGCGCAAGGCAGCGAGGACCGGCTTTCCAGCTTAACCCTTGAGTTCCCAGATGGCCGTAAGGAGGTGATCAGTCAGCCTTGCGATCATGATCTTAAGGAGAGCGGCAGCGCTTACGTTAAATCCTTTGCCGAGAAGGTCAGGGTTTTTCTAAAGCAATCGGAGCCTGAGCCGGATCAGAAGGGAAACCCAGGCATGTTCGCGCTATTTGGGGCAGCATTCGTTTTTTTCCATGGTGTAGGTGCGCCTGTATCAGCAGCAGCGACAGCGGCGATAACAGAATTTAAAAAGCTGACAAAAAAATACGAGTACGCCTTGTGGGAGAACTGTGGACGTCCAGAGGGTGAGTTCAAACAGCAGCTTGAAGTTGAGCGCGCCCAAGCAGAACAGGTTGCCGCCATGGCGCGCCTGCGCGCTCAGTTCGTTCAAACATTGGAAAACCTCAACCGCCCAGCATTGCTTTTGACCACGTCAAGCATTACCTCGGCGCAAGGTGAAACGCTTACATTCGAGTGGCAAGGGGTGGAAGGGCACGTACGGCTGAAAAATATCAAGGATGGAGACACTGTATTACTCAATGCCAGTCACGGTGAAAAGCCTGTCCTTGAGGGCACCACCAAAACAACCTTTACCCTCTGGCCAGACACCGATGAGCAATGCACGGTCGTACTGGATATTGAAGATTGCTTGCTCAAGACCTTGACACGATACCGTGATGCGGACGGTAGCACTGTCGATCAATGCGTGAAATTTGGTTATTCAAGGGATCTTGCACTGGACCGGGTGCTCACCACCGTGGCAGAGGAAGACGGTTCGGTTGAGGTGGTCAAGTACGGAGCTAGCAGCGAGAGGATACTACCCCGCGTCAGCCTGCACACGATTATCCCAGGGGCAAACCAGCCCAACATCACCCATGCATGGAAATGGTCGGGCTACGACTATGTGATCTCAGCAATGAAAACCCCGATCTTGAACGGTGGCGTTGATGCCGGTGATGCGCCGTTTACCCGCTGGGATTGGACAGTTTGTGACGACGGTGGATCGTTGCTTGATCGCATTATCGAGGAGGTACCGGGCCAACAGCGTCGGACTACTCAGTACAGTTACCAGCAGGATACGACCGACTATCAATTGGAACTCAAACCGCTGGCTCGGGCACTGCAGGTGTCCACCATCGTCACGGTCGAGGCACTCGACACCTTGCCAGTTCAGGAGCAGCAATCATGAGTGATGCCCACCAAGCGCTTGCGAAGAGCCAGACTGAGACCAATCGCGTCGAGTATGCCAAAGGCCGCTTCGAGCCGACCCATTTCACCACCGACGACGGTATGAGTACACAACTGTGGTACTACCAAGCCCCGTCAGCGACCACATTGCCTGTTACTCACCAGGTCCCGGACGTCAGTGCCGTCGTTGTCGGACTTACGCTGGCCGACGGTAGCACTCTTGCAGAGGCGGTGAAGCTGACGTGCCCCCGCCTGCCCACGGAGCAGGGTGCGCTTTTACCGCTGTGTGCGCAGTACGAATACTTGAAGTTTTCGGTTGAAAACAAATCGGACCCGGTCCTAACCTTGTTTGGCTACGCAACGGGTAATCGGGATGATAATGGCATCTTGCTACCTAATACGGTGCTCACCCTTGAGGGCATCGAGCCGGTGGGCGAGTGGAACCAAGACGAAACGTTGAAGCTTGCCAAACAAGCAAAGCGCAAAGGTTTGAGTGTTTCCCTGGCACAGGTCGCATACAACGAGGTCAGAGACGCCATCCGTAGCACGACGCGTACGATCACATCTTGGTACAAAGATGACACTGCACGCAACACGCAAGCCATGACCGAGGCGTTGTACAAGGGCAAGCAATCCGGTACCAATAAACTGCGCCAGACCGCCAAGCTCGCTACAGGTGGCGGTGAGGCGGTGTTGCAACAGCAGATCGTCTCTGTACGCACAGGCCGTGTGCTGCGCGAGAGCCAGCAGGATGAGCAGGGCAAGCCGATCAGCTTCATTTGCCATGCCTATGACAGCCGTGGGCGGGGCCTGCGTAGCAAGACCTATGCGTTCGACCAGGAGGCGTTCGACAGTGGGGATGTGTCAACGCTCGAGGTGACGCATACGCAGACCGTAGACTATCAGCAGACCGCCGATGGTACTCAGGTCAGGCTGCCTGATGCCATGGGACGTCACAGCAGATTGGTGTACGACGGCCTGCAGCGCGTCGTTCGCAGGGAACTGCAACGCGAGCCGGGCAATGATCACACCGCCGCGAATTATTGCCTGCTAGAGGAAATCAATTGGGGAAGTGATGGGGAAGTCGAGGGGCAGGAAGCCTATGACTATCAGCCCGGTGGGTTGCGGGTAGGCAATCCGCAACTTTCACCACCGCAGGAGTTGAAAGACTGGTACTGGCAGGGCCATGGCAGTGCGAAGGTTGAAAACAACAGTGCGACAGGCGCTGTTTCGCGCAAGGTTCAGTCAGTACTGGGACGTTATGCTGGAGGACCTTTGTTCACCCAGCAGCAGGTACAGACTAACCACAAGGACGGTGCTGTGACATTGGCTCGCGAGAGCTGGTTGGGCACCAAGAGTGCTGGCGTCAAAACCGTCGAAAATTTAGATGCCAGAGGCCTGGCTACCAGTGTTAAACAAAGCTCACCTGAGGGTGGCCTGAAAGAGCGTGAGTGGACGTTGGCGTGGGACGAACTGGCACGTCAGACCAGTCTCATGCGGCCCGACGCTTCGGAGGTGAAATGGAGCTATGAAGGGCTAAGTTCAGTGCCGGTCAAGATTAGTGTAACGGCCGCCGGTGGAAGCGAGAAAGTGCTTGGCCGCCGGACATTGGAGGGCAATGGCAACCAGGGTGACGTGGTGCTGGCTTTTATTCGCGGCGCTGATACCAGTAATCAAAGCACGTTGAAGGCGGATAAGTTCCATCAGCCTGATGGTTCAGTTGTGTACCCGAAGGAAGAAAATGGTAATTCGGTTTGCTGGTACGTCCAAAAGGCCGGTGAGGCAGGGGCAGGTACTGCGCTGATCACTTTCAAGTATTCAGCCCTGACCCGTGGAATATCTGGCGAGCGCAAAGCGCAAGGTAACCAGCAAAGTCAAGTCACCAGTGAATTCTTGTCGCCGCTATTGCTAGGCACCTGGCGTTTCGAGCGTACGGTGCATAGGATTCAGCAGCGACAGCAAGCGCTTTATTCGCTGCGTGGGCAACTGACGCGTGTACGGCACGCCAGCGGGGTATCCAGCGAAGCCTGGAGCAATCTTCAGGGGCAGCGTAGCCGCGTGCGCCGCGGTTCGCTGGAGTATCGATACCAGTACACAGCCTTCGGCCAATGTGCCTTGGTGACGGTTCAAGACATGCGCACTGGGCAGCGGATGAGTGTTGCATTCAGCTACGATGCGCTGGGCCGCGAGTGCGAGCGCATTTACCGTGTAGGCGGGCAAATAAAGGTCCGTTATCACCAGACTTGGTCTGTTGCGAACCAGCTCTTGAGAAAAACACTCTATCGGGACGGCGCCATGGATCCAGCCCGTACCGAGAAATTCACCTACAACACTACAGTCACTGGGGTAACCGACGAACTGCAGAAATGGACGGTCGTCGCCACCGACGGTAATGACGTCAAGGATGCTGCCGGTGAAGCCATCAGTCAGCAGTCCTACACGTACGATGTGTTGGGCAATATGAGTAGTTGCACGACCTTGCTTGCGGATGGAAGTACTGTCCAGCAGAGTTATGAGTACACAGATGCCCAGCACCCGACTCGCCGTACCCATTACAAATGCCATAAGCTCGAAGGGACGACTAAGCGAGAACAGAAGTTGGTCGTATTGGCTTACGACCGCAATGGCAACCTCACAACCAATGAACATGAACAAACGCTGGCCTATAGCGAGACCGGTAAGCTTCGCTCGGTAACCGCGAAAGGTCAGACGCTGCCGCTGACTTATTATGAGTACGATGAGGCCGATCAACTGATCGCTCAGTATGTTGCCGCCACCCAACAGCGCCGTATTCTGAGTTACGCAGAGGGGCGTGTTTGCGCGGAAACCTGGCTGGACTCACAGGGTACGGTTATCAAACGGGTGACTCTCGATGACATGGCGGGCATTGCTGTTGCCCTAGATGATCAGTTGCTGTTCACCTTGACCGATCCTCAGAATGGCGGCGGTGATGAGTACAAGCAGAACGCCCAAGGCGACTGGCAGCGAAGTTCGGTGAGCTTCACACCCTGGGGCGAGACCCATCTTGAAAGCATGAATGCCCTGAAAACCGGCCTCGGTTACAACGGCCAGCGAGCGGATCCGGTAACGGGTGGTTATCACCTGGGCAACGGCTATCGGGTCTATGACCCGCGGCACAAAGCGTTTTATCAACCCGACGACTGGAGCCCCTTCGGTGCCGGTGGGTTGAATGATCGCGCGTACTGCGCTGCAGGCGACCCGGTCAATTGGCACGACCCCAGCGGTCATATCATGATCAGCCGTCGCGATGCGGCCAATAACCTGGCCTATCTTGATGACCTGATCGAAGCCACCAAACCACCACCGCCGCAGGCTGCTAGCGTCGGTGAGTGGGTAATGTTGGGAGTGATGGTAGCGCTTTCAGCTGCCGCGATTATCGCGTCGGCGGGCTTACTCGCTCCAGTAGTGGTGGGGGTACTCATGATTGGACTTGCTGTTGGTGCAGGAATCACGGCAACAGGTATGGCCTTACGGCAGAGCAATCCGAGCCTATCCGCTACACTCGAGCCGATTGGCCACGTCGTCATGGCATTGGCAAGTGCACCGGCCATTGGCACGCAGATGCTTGGAGTGGCGAAATGGGTTATGTATGCGTCCACAATTGCCTTTGCTGGGCTTGAAATCGCCAAGGTTGCAGTTCAGCGTAGTAATCCCGAGCTGGCAGAAAAACTAGGTTGGGCATCGATGGCTGTCAGTTTCGCGGGGATGGTAGGCACTACCGTTATTAATGGCCTCAGAGCGGGTTGGAAGATGTTGCGCAGTATTCGACATAAGATCGCTCTAGTAATTAAAAAAAATCGGACGGTAAAGGCAACATCGAACGTGGCAGTGATGGAGCGGACGATGGCCGGTGTCTCAAATCCTAGAACGCTAAATGAGCAGGTGAGGGTGTGGGAGGACACACATAAAGGGGTTCGCCGTCTCGTGGTTGATGCGCACGGTGGTGAGGACGAGTTGGGAAGGGCGACCGGCCATATATACACGCCAGAGGGTGCCCTCAGGGCAGATGAGTTTGTCTTTTATCTCGAGAAGCATGGAGTGAATGTCAGAAGTTATGAAAAAATAAAACTGCATGTATGCCATTCCGCATCAAATTATGACGCATTCTCATCATTTGCTAGGGACCTCGCATATCACCTAAAAATAGAAGTAAAAGGTTACGAAGGGAAAATGCAGCTGGTTGGAAAGGTGGGTGAGAGATTCGGGGATTCGAAATATATACTGTTCTGGGACGATCCCCAAGTTTCCAAATTAATTACCACTCGCAAAGGCGTTGATGATCTTCTCCAAAGCTGGCGCCCTCAAAAAGTGCAGTTTAAACGGTCTCATTTAGGAGTTCCAGTTCTCGATCAAAACCACACGGCTGCTGTGGAGTCATTTGCAAACTTCAAGCCTAAAACATTCAGGGGGGTGAGGGGAAGCTATTTTGTTACAGAAATTCCAGGTGATCATACCCATGAAAAAGTATTGGCAAGATGGAACAAGAATGCGGACGTGTACGCCAAGCTCTATCGAAATCCTTATGTGGAAGTTAAGGAGTTTTTAGACTCGCTGGAGGAAGGCTATGACCCGCTAAAATCGTTTAGGATTTTTAGTTGATAATAGTGCCGAAGCAATTCCTTAAGCTTGATGTCGGGTCATGCTAAAATACCGCCGCCAGATTCCAGTAGCGTGGACCCAGGCGGCGGTTCTCCTTCAGCCAACCCAGTAGCCGTTCGATTGCGTTTCGCGAAAAATTAGGCCTCTAGTGGCTTTGGCGAGGTTTCAAAGGTTTTCATGCAGAACATAGGCTCTGTATGACGCGTGATATCGGAAACGCCGTATCGGGCAAGCCGGGGAACCCATGGTGGCTTAGTTTTTTAGCTAGGTTTTCGAAGCGTCTCAGGGGCCAGATGACCCTATAGCGCCAACCAAACATGCACTCAGTCCTGACTCTCGTATAACTATTGATAGCTTGGCCGAGCTGGACATATCCTCCGGTGGGGAGGGGCGATGGGTTGGTTACGATTGAACGCAGTACGTCTTGTCGTCGGGATAAAAAGCGATCACGACATGCTGCCTCCTGGCTGCCTTCAGTTGATAGGCAAAGGGGACGGCTGGTACTCGGCGATCACCTGGTGCAGTACGCCATCATCCTTCAGCGGCAGCACTGCTTGGGCCAGCCGCTGGCCGTCGAGGGTCAGGGTCAGTTCGGCATTAGCGCCGTTGCGTACTTCAATGCGGTACGGGGTACTGCCGAATCGGTAGTGCAGGGTGTACCCGGGCCAGTCCGCTGGCAGCAGCGGCTGAATCCGCAGGGTGTCCCCGCAGCGTTGCAGGCCCAGCAGGCTCTCTACGATCAGCCGGTACATCCAGCCAGCGGAGCCGGTGTACCAGCTCCAGCCCCCGCGCCCTGCGTGGGGGGCGACGGCGTAGACATCGGCGGCCATCACATAGGGCTCGACCTTGTACGTGTCGATCAACCCATTGCTGCCCTGGCGCACCGGGTTGATCAAGCGCAGCAGTTCCCAAGCCTTGGCGGCATCGCCCAGGCTGGCATAGGCCATGCTCGCCCAGATGGCCGCGTGGGTGTACTGCCCGCCATTTTCGCGTACGCCGGGCAGGTAGCCTTTGATGTAGCCGGGGTCGAGGTCGCCGTGGTCGAAGGGGGGGTCGAGCAGCTTGACGATGCCGATGTCGCGGCGCACCAGGTGTTTGTCCAGCGCGGCCATGGCAGCCCGTGCCCGTCCATGCGGGGCAACCCCGGACAGCACTGCCCAGCTCTGCGCCAGCGAGTCGATGCGGCACTCCTGGTTGCTGGCCGAACCGAGCACCTGGCCGTCGTCGAACCAGGCGCGGCGGTACCAGCCACCGTCCCAGGCATGCTGCTCCAGGTGCTCGGCAAGGGTGGCGGCCTGGCGGCTGCACTGCAGGGCTAAGGCGCTGTCGCCGTGGCCCAGGGCGACGCTGGCGAACGCCCGCAACACCTCGTGGCCGAAGAACCCCAGCCACACGCTTTCGCCCAGGCCTTGTTCACCGACGCGGTTCATGCCGTCGTTCCAGTCCCCGCTGCCCATCAATGGCAGGCCGTGAACCCCGTATTGCAGGGCATGCCCGAGGGCGCGTTGGCAATGCTGGTACAGGCTCTCGACCAGGTTCGCCTGGGTGGGCAGGTCGTAATAGGACTCTTCGCCGGCATTCAGCGCACGCCCTTGCAGGTACCCGACCGGCTCGTCCAGCACCGCGTGGTCGCCTGTCAGCGCCACGTAACGGCTGGTGGCCAGCGGCAGCCACAGCAAGTCGTCGGAGCAGCGTGTACGCACCCCGCGCTGCAGCGGTGGGTGCCACCAGTGCTGCACATCGCCTTCGGCATACTGGTGCGCAGCGCACGCCAGCAGGTGCTGGCGTGCCAAGGCTGGGGTGGCGTGGAGCATGGCCATGCTGTCTTGCAGTTGGTCGCGAAAACCGATGGCGCCGCCGGACTGGTAAAAGCCGCTGCGCGCCCAGAAACGGCAGGCAATCACCTGGTACAGCAACCAACCGTTGGCCAGCACATCCAGGGACGGCTCGGGGGTTTCGATCTGCACGCTGCCCAAGGTGTCGCGCCAGTAGGCCTGGACCTTTGCCAGAGCGTCCAGGGCCGCGCGCAGCCCTCGGTATTGCTGCACGCAGTGGCTGGCGGCTTCGGCGTTTGGCCCGGCACCCAGGCGGAACACCACGTCGCGGCTTTCGCCCGCTTGCAGCAGGACGCTGACCTGCACGGCCGTGCACGGGTCCAGCCCGGCGCCCGTGCGCCCTGACAGCCGCGCCTGGCGCAAGCCTGCCGGGGCTTGGCAATCGCCATTGCGCCCGAGGAACTCGCTGCGGTCACAGGTAATGCCATACAAGGGCAGGTCGCAATCGACAAAGCCCACATGCCGGGCAAACGCCTCGGCATAGCGGTTACGGGCAAACACGGCGCCGCTGGCCGGGTCGATTTCAGTCACCACGTGCATGGCCGACTTGCTGCGCAGATCGCCCAGCACCCACTCGACAAAGCAGGTCACCGACAACCGTCGCGCCTGCGTCGAGCGGTTATGCAGCTTGAGCCGACTGAACTTGATCGGCGCATCCAGCGCGACATACACCCACAGCTCGCTGTCCAGGCCGTCGTCGGCGTATTCGAAAACGCTGTAGCCAAAGCCATGCCGGGTGCGATAACGGCCAGGGCCTGGGCAAGGCATCGGGGTGGGCGACCAACACTGCCCGCTGTCTTCGTCACGCAGGTAAAGGGTTTCGCCGCTGGGGTCGCAAACCGGGTCATTGTGCCAAGGGGTCAGGCGGTATTCGTGGGCGTTCTCGTACCAGGTATAGGCACTGCCGGCCTCCGACAACACGCTGCCAAATTGTGGGTTGGCCAGGACATTGACCCACGGCGCCGGGGGTGGCAGGCCATCAGCGTGGGCGATGACGTACTCACGGCCATCGGCGCTGTAACCGCCGTAGCGGTTGCCCAGCACCCGCGCCGGTGCGTCTGCCAGCGAGCGGCTATCGAGTTTGCTCGGGGGGTAGGCCAGGGTTGCCTCGAACACGGCGGGGGCAGGCGGCGCGTGGCGGTGATGCAATTGCTCGGCCAGCGTGCCGTGGCTGTCGCTGAGCACCAGCCGCGCCACCGACAGGGTAAGGGTGCGGTCCTCTGCCGACAGTTGCTGCGCCGGGCGCACGAAGATCCCGCCGGGGCGATCGAGCAGCGCAGCCTCGCTGCCGGAGGTGACGATGCCCATGATCTGCTCCTGCAATTGTTGGCGATAACCGGCCTGGTCTTCGTTCCAGATCACCAGGTCCAGCGCCAGGCCCTTCTGCCGCCAATAGGCATGGGCGAGCACCATTTGCTTGACCAGGTGCAGGTTGGCCGGGTCAGCAATCTGCACCAGCACGATCGGCAGGTCCCCCGACAGCCCCTGGCCCCACAGGCCCGACTGGCTGCGCCGGTTGCTGGCCAGCAGGGCGCCGCTGGCCCGCAGCGCTGCGTTGGGGTAGAGCACCGACGCGGCCATCTGCTCGAACAGCCGGGCATCGTTGAGCGACCCATTCAGCTGTCGCAACTGCACCTGGCTATGGGGCCAGGCCAGGTCGAACACCCGGTCGGCCAAGTGCCGGTCGCGGTACCTGGCAATCTGCTGCAGGCAGGCGTCGCGGCTGTCGGTCACGCCGGTGACCAGGTCGACCGTGGCCTTCTGGCCAGGCGCCAGGCTGATGCGGCAGCGAATCGCCACGATCGGGTCCAGCACTGCCCCGGCACTGTCGGACAAGGCCTCGGTGTGGCGGTCCAGTGCCGCCGGGGCCACCAGGGTGCGGCCACGGCCAATGAAACGCGCACGGTCGGTTTCGTAAGACACCGCATCGATGTCGGCGCCATGCACGGCCAACACATGGCACATCCACGGCACCGCGTCCTGCTGCGAGCGCGGCCGCCGGGTGCAGATGATGGCCTGCAGCGGGCGGACCAGTTCGGTCTGCACGAACAGCTTGCTGAATGCCGGGTGCAGGGCATCGCTGAGCGCCGGTGCCAGCACCACTTCGGCGTAGCTGGTCAGCTCCAGGGTGCGCGGCTGGTCACTGTGGTTGGTCAGGTGCAGGCGTCGCAGTTCGATGTCGTCTTCGGGGGACACGGCTATTTCGGTATGGCAGTCGAAGTCGTTTTCACGGATGCGAAACTCGGCGCGGCCATCGCTGAAAATAGCCTCCTGATTACTGCCGCGGTGCCGCGTGGGCTGGTAAGTGGTTGACCAGAATGCACCGCTGGCGACGTCCCGCAGGTAGCAGAAGCTGCCCAGGTCATCGCGGGTGGCGTCTTCGCGCCAACGGGTCACGGCCAAGCCATTGCGCTGGCTGTAGCCACTGCCGACATGGTTGACCATGACGTGGTAGCGGCCATTGGAAAGCAGTTGCACGGCGGGGTGGCGCCGGTTCGGTTCGCTGAACACCCGTAGCCGGGTTTCGCCTGTGTGGCCTGCCGCGTCCACGGCCGGTGCCTGCAGGGTATGCAGGTACGGCGCGGCGGTTTTCGGCACGCGTTCCTGTAACAGCAGCAGGCTGGCCTGGCATTGCGGGTCGGAGGTGAAGCGCCGTTGCATGGGTTTGTCCAGCAACAAGGAAGTCAGGGCCAGCAGGCTCATGCCCTGGTGGTGAGCCATGAACGAGCGGATCACCACGGCGCTCTGGCCCGGGGGGAGGCGCGCCTCGCTGTAGTCAATGGCTTCGTACAGCCCGAAGCGGCCAGCCAGCCCCAGGGTGCTCAGGCGTTGCAAGTTACGGCAGGCGGCGCCCGGCGCTACCAACAGGGCCAGCGCACTGGCGTAGGGGGCGACCACGCGTTCTTCGCCCAGGCCGCGTTTGAGGCCCAGGCCGGGTACGCCAAACGCGCGATATTGGTAGTTCAGGTGAGCGTCCAAGGCGTTGTAGGCCGACTCAGAAACGCCCCATGGGATGCCCAGCAGGTTGCCGTGGTCGATCTGCCGTTCGACCGCGGCGCGGCAGGTCTGGTCGAGCAAGGTGCCTTCGTAGCTCGGCATCACCAGCAGCGGCATCAGGTATTCGAACATCGACCCCGACCACGACAACAGCACCGGCACGCCGGCATTGCTGGTGAGTAGCCGGCCCAAGGCGAACCAACTGGCCTGGGGGACTTGGCCCTGGGCGATGACCACGAAGTTGGTCAGGCGCATTTCCGAGGCCAGCAAGTCGTAGAACGCGGTGTCCAGGCGATGTTCATCGGCGTTGTAGCCGATGGCGAACAGGTCGCGCTGGGTGTCGTAGAGGAAGCTGAAGTCCATGCTGGCCATGGCGGCGATCCGCTGCGCCAGGCTGTGCGCTTGCTCGATGCGCTGGCAGGCCTGCGTGCGGACGGTGGCCACGGTCAGGCGTTCGTCGGCGGGCCAGTGGTCCGGCTCTAGCTGCGCAAGCTGGCGCCAGCTCAACGCTGCCTGAAGCGCCGGCGCATTGCCGGGTGGCAGTTGCAAGGCGTGCAGTTCGCCAGCCAGGTCCAGGCATTGCTGATGCAGGGCCTCCAGCCAGAACAGGCAATCGTCGGCCTCGGTAGCGGGCGGGGCGTATTGTTGGATCAGCCCTTGTACTTGCTCGGCGAGCTGCTGCATCAACGAGGCAGGCAACGGGGCCGATTGCTCATGGGCTTTCCGCAGCTGTTTGCCCAGCGCTTCCAGCGGTTCGCCAGCCCGGCCTGCGGTGGCGAACGTTTCGTGCAGGATATCGAGCGTGTCCAGCAGGCCCTGGCTCAGGCGGCGGTCAAGCACGGGGGTATCGGCCATCGCCAGCAGCCCGGGCTTCAGCGTCAGCAGCAGGGCCGCCAGGTTGCCGCTGTCCACCGCAGAAATGTACAGCGGGTGCAAGGGCGCGCGGGTCTGGGTGTCGTACCAGTTGTAGAAGTGCCCCTTGTAGCGCTCCAGGTGGTCCAGGTTGTCGAGCATCTGGGTCAGGCGCTGGAACAGGGGGCCGGCCGTCAGGTAACCAAAATCATGGGCGGCCAAGTGCGAGAGCAGGGCCATGCCGATGTTGGTCGGCGACGTGCGGTGAGCGATGTTGGGGAAGGGCGGCTCCTGTAGGTTGTCGGGCGGCAGCCAGTTGTCGGCAGGGCCTACATGGCGGTCGAAGAAGGCCCAATTGCGCCTGGCCAGCCGGTGCAGAAAACGCAAGTCCTGGGGCTGCGGTGCAAACACGCTGCGCCCGCGCGTGCGGCTCAGCCACCAGGCCAGGGCCGGGCCAAGCAGCCACAGCGCGAGAATGGGCGACGCCAGCAGCAGGACACTGGGGTGTAGCGCCAAGGCGCCCGTCAGCAGCAGCACCAGGGCGGGCTGTACCCATTGCTCGCGATACACCGCCTGCAGGGTATCGGCACTGTTGCGTTCATCCTCCCGCGAAGGGTTCCACTGCAGCAGCCGGCGTTTGCTCACGGTCAGCCGCCACAGCGTGCGGGCGATGGCATCCAGGCTGTAGCGGGTCTCGAACGGCAACCAGGCCAGCGACAACCCGGCCCGCACGAAGTAGATGCCCGAGGTGTGCAGGGCGGCAAGCAGGTGCTCGGCCAGTGGCACATCAGTGGTCTTGCGCACCAGTTCGAGCAGCGTGTCCAGCAGTGGGCGGGTCAGCAGCAGGCCCAGCAGTGCGACGGTCCACAGCAGCGGCGTGGTGCTGGCCAGCCAGCCCCACAGCAATGCCGTCAGCAGCGCGGCCGGCTCCAGGCTGCGGCGCAGGTTGTCGAAGATCTTCCACCGCGACAGCGCGCTCAGCGGGCGCTGCGCCTGGCCTTCGACGCCGGTGCGCAGCCACGGCACCAGCCACGGCAGCAGTTGCCAATCGCCGCGTATCCAGCGGTGGCGGCGCTTTACATCGGCGCTGTAACGCGCCGGATACGCCTCGAACAACTGCACGTCACTGAGCAGGCCGGCATGGGCGTAGCAGCCTTCGATCAGGTCGTGGCTGAGTACACGGTTGTCGGCAAAGCGCCCGTCCAGGGCCCGCTCGAAGGCATCCACGGCGTAGATGCCCTTGCCAATGAAGGAGCCACTGAGGAACAGGTCCTGGTACACGTCCGACACCGCCAGGGTGTAAGGGTCGACCCCGGCATCGCTGCCGAACAGGCGGGCGTAGGAGGAGCGCGACACGCTGGGCAGGCTGATGCCGACCCGTGGTTGCAGGATCGCGTAGCCTGACTGGATGCGGCCGCTGTCGGCATCGAAGCAGGCGCGGTTCAAGGGGTGCTGCATGGCACCGACAAACTTCTGCGCCACATCGCGTGGCAACTGGGTGTCGGTGTCCAGGGTGATGACGTAGCGCACCCGATCGAGCGTGCGCAGGTCGCCAACGATGCGCATGAAGCACTCGGCCCCGCGTCCGCGCAGCAGGGCATTGAGCGCTGCGAGCTTGCCGCGCTTGCGCTCGTGGCCCATCCAGCATCGTTCGGTGGGGTTCCACAGCCGCGGCCGGTGCAACAGGAAAAAGCGCTCACCGTATTTCTTGTTCAGTGCACCAATACCGTCACTGGCGAGGTCGAGCAGGGCCGTGTCTTCGGCGCAGGTTTGTGTGGGGGCGTCCATGAAGTCGCTCAACAGCGCGAAATGCAGGTGGTCATCACGGTTGGCCAGGTAGCGCACCTCAAGGCCTTCGACCAGCTCTTCGACGTCGGCCGCGTTGCCCAGCAGGCTCGGCACCACGACCAGGGTGCGGGCCTCGACGGGAATCCCCGCGGCGTAGTCCAGCCGTGGCAGAAACGCAGGCTTCACGGTCAGGGTCACCAGCCAGTTGACCAGGCCGATGGCAAGCCGGCTGGTGGTCAGCAGCACGGGAAGGGCCATGGCCGCCACTGCCCAGGCAGGCCAGCCCTCGGCGGCCATGCCCGCGACGAAGCCCCAGGCCAGCAGGCACGAGAGCAGTGCCGATGGCACCAGGTAGAACGCCAGCGGTGCCCGGTGCAACAGGCGCTGCCAGCGCTCGGCAAGCGCCACCCGCGCCCCCAGGCGCTGTTCCAGCAACGCCAGGCCAGCGCCTGCCAGGTAATAGCCGACGTGGGCTGCCTGTGAGTGCGACGTCGCGCTTGCGGCACGTGCCAGTTCGATGGCGGTGTGTGCCACCTGTTCTTCACTGAAGGCGCTGTGCCGCGCCAGCCGTTCGACGATGTGCCGATAGTGATCACGGCTGGCGAAGTCCATGGCTGCGTACACGGCGGCGGGGTCTTGGCCGAGTACTTGCTCGACATGGCTCAGGTGTTCGACGAACAGCCGCCAGTCCACGGTCGACAGCAGCCGCAGGCTGCCGATGCTGTTGCTGATGGAGACCTGGTCGATGGCCTGTTGTTGCGCATCGAGCTGCACCAGGCGCTCGATGCTCATTGCCGACTCGCCCAGCAGTTGCTCGATCCAGGCCAGTGGCTGGGTCAACGCGCTGCTGTGGCCCTGCAGCCGCCTGGCCAGCTCGGCGACGAAGGCGGCGGTCATCGGTGGTTCTGAGCGGGCCATGTCGGCGACCACCAGCACCACGCTTTTGGCATCGCGTTCGGCGGTTTCGCTGAGGGTGTCGGCCCAGCCATTGGCCAGGTCGCGGTCCGCCCCGTTGGCCATGACCCGGGCGGCCACGCGGCGCAGGTTCTCAATCAGCGCCAGCCTCAGCATGATCGGGATCGCCCAGAGCTCGCCCAGGGTCAGCGTGGCGGTTTGCTGATAGGCCTCGACAAAGTGGCTCAGGCTCTCGACGTCGACCCGGCCATCGCCGTGGCAGATGGTTTCCAGTGCAATGTCATAGACCCGCGGCAAGCCGCTAGAGGCGCCATTGTCTAGCCGGGGCAGTTGCAGGCTGTAATCGCTGGGCAGGTGGCGTTTGGCGATGCGGATATGGCTTTCGACCAGGTAGAAGTTGTCGAGCAGCCACTGCGCGGCAGGCAGCGTCGGGCGTGAGTCGGGCGGGGCGGCGGCGAGGGCGGTACAGCTTGCGTAGAGCATGCGTTCGTTATCGGCCAGGCGGTCGAGCAGCGAATCGTCGGCAGGCAACTGGCTCAAGCGGTGCTGGCTGGCGAGCCAGGTGCCGTGCTCGGCCAGTTGCTTGGCGCTGTACAGCTCCGAGCGCAGCAGGCTTTCGTAGGTGAACGCGTGCCGTGGCGCGCGCCAGCGCCGGGCACGGTTGGCCAGGCGTTGCACGTAGCTGAGTGCGCGAAGCCAAGGGTTGTCCATGGGTGTCGGGTGCCGTGAGCTGACCGGTAGATAAGCAGTGTGCGTGGGGCAGGCAGGCTGGGTCTGTACGGTAGCGAACAGACCCGCCCGGGTAGAGGGCACATGCTGCTCCTGCCTCCCGTTGAACCTGTTCCGCCATAGGAGTTTGCCCCGTGCTTTCCCTCGCCCTTATGCCCCCTTTACCGGCGCCGATGTACAAGCCGACCGTGTCGCCCCAGCAGATGCTGGGCATGGTCTGCCATGACCTGCGTACACCGCTGCAGGCCGTGAGCATGGCTGCAGAGCTGCTGTCGCGTCGCCAGCACACTGCCGATACGCTCAAGCTGCTGGGCACCATCAGCGATTCGGTGGCGCGGGCCCAGCGGCTGGTGGCGGACCTTCTGGACTACACGTTGCTGCAAGAAGGGCGGGGCATTGCCCTGCATCCTGTGCTGTGCGACCTGTCAGAGGCTGTTGCGAGATGCGTGGAAGAGCTGCGCCTGACCTGCCCCGATTACCCCTTGATTCACCTGCACCTGGGCGAGCGCAGCGCCCTGTTCGACAAGGACCGCCTTCATCAAGCCGTCAGCAACCTGGTCGCCAATGCCGTCGCCTATGGCGAGCGCGGTGCGCCCATACAAGTGACATCGCGCAGTTATGGGCGTGCAGCTACCGTGAGCGTGCACAATTGGGGCGTACCCATCCCTGCCGAGCTGCTTGGGCGCCTGTTCGAGCCGCTGGTACGTGGCCAGCAACGGGCTGCAAAGGCCGGCAGCATTGGGCTGGGGCTGTTTATTGTCAGGCAGATAGCCCAGGCGCATGCAGGTGAAGTTTCGGTCACATCGACAGAGCAGGCCGGTACTACCTTCTGCATCACCCTGGCGATGCCGGTACCGCAGTGATCACATGACCCGCCCTTTGTAGGAGCAGCCTTGTG
>NZ_JBYBHH010000025.1:0-59082 GCF_059025405.1 Pseudomonas sp. 5.2 | reverse complement strand
AACGCTCGCTCCTACGTTTGTTTTCGGCCAGTCACGCCTGTAACAGACGCGCGCGATCGCCTTGTTTGTTCGACGCGATATCGAGTCGTGCACCAAGGCGGTCGCGCGCGTTTGTCCCAGGAATAATTGGCCCGAAACAAACGTAGGAGCGAGCGTTGCTCGCGATGCGCCGCGCGGGCGGCGCTCGATCTACGCGTCACCCCAAAACTCACGACGTACCCCTTCAACCACGCGCATCCCAGCCAATCCGCGACAAATTTCTTTTCACTTCAATCTTGAATTTTTTTATTAAGTCAAGAACCGCCCTGTTCAAATCCCTCCCAGCGTGCTACAAACTGGTTAAGCAATGATCTAGCTGCTTGATAACGAAGGGAAAAATATGACGAAGTCGGAGCTGATCGAACGTATTGTCACCCATCAGGGGCTGCTCTCCTCGAAAGATGTGGAGTTGGCCATCAAGACCATGCTTGAGCAGATGTCGCAGTGCCTGGCGACGGGCGATCGCATCGAGATTCGCGGTTTTGGCAGCTTCTCGCTGCACTATCGCGCACCCCGCGTCGGTCGTAACCCCAAGACTGGCCAGTCGGTCAGCTTGGAAGGCAAGTTCGTGCCGCACTTCAAACCGGGCAAGGAATTGCGTGACCGGGTCAATGAAGAAGATGAGGCCGAGGCCTGATAAAAAAGGAGCAGTCTGATGCGTAACCTCAAGCGCGCCCTGGCGGCGTTGTTCGTGCTGCTGTTGGCGGCTGTGGTGCTGTTCTTCGTACTCGAGAACCAGCAGGCGGTCTCGCTGGTCCTGTTTGGTTGGTCTGCCCCTGAGGTGCCGGTTGCGGTACTGGTACTGGCCGCGCTGGTCATCGGGTTGGCTATCGGCCCACTGCTCGGCGCCTACGGCGTGCAGCGCAGCAAGCGCAAGATTCGCGCTTCTGCCCGCCAAGCGGCATTAAGCGGTAATTGAGGCGGTTTCCTACTTCTATTGAGGAAAGTCTCACCTATGCCCGCATCGGCTGTCATGAAGTAATAGCACACTTCATTTTCGGCCCAGGCGAGTGTGCAGCAGCATGGATTTCCCCGTTCTTTCTCATCACGGCGCCACCCGAGGCGTAACTGGCTCTTGCCACCAGCTTCACCTTGACCCCGCTACCAGCCTGCTGGTCGATTGCGGCCTGGAGCAAGGTGATGATGCATCGCCTGGCGCGGTGCCCGCGTCCCTGGGTTTTGGTGCGAGCTTCGAGGTGAGCAGTGTTCAGGCGCTGATCGTCACGCACGTGCATCTCGACCATGTCGGCCGCATCCCCGCGCTGCTGGCGGCGGGGCACCGAGGCCCCATCCTGTGCAGCGAACCCTCTGCCAAGCTGCTTCCACTGGTGCTGGAGGATGCCTACAGGCTGAGCATCAGCCGTGAACCGCAGCACGTGAAGCGCTATCTCGCGATGCTCGATGAACTGATCGTCCCGCTGCCTTTCGAGCAATGGCATGCTCTCATCGATCGTCCTGGTCTTGGCTGCCGCATTCGCTTGCAGCGCGCCGGGCACCTATTGGGTTCAGCCTATGTCGAGTGTGACGTGGCGCGCGGGGAGGTCAACACCCGCTACGTGTTCTCCGGCGACCTAGGGCCCTCCACCAATCCCTTGCTGCGGCCCGTGCAGCCCCCAGAGCGCGCTGACGTGCTGGTGCTCGAAAGCACCTATGGTGATCGCCTGCACCCCAGTACCGACGACCGTCGAGAAAAACTGGAAGCACTCATCGATCGGGCATTGGCCGATAACGGCACGATCCTCATCCCGGCCTTCAGCCTGGGGCGTACCCAGGAATTGTTGTACGAGCTCGAAGACATCCTTCATCGCAAGGCCCTGTTGAGCGCGGGTCAAGCGCCGGGTGATAGTCCGCTTGATTGGTCACAATTACCCATCATTCTTGATTCGCCCTTGGCTCAACGCATCACCAGCGTTTACCGCGACCTGCATGAATACTGGAATGAAGAAGCCCGCGCGCGGTTGGCTGAGGGGCGTGACCCGCTGGGCTTTGGTCAGCTGATCAGTGTGGATACCCATGCCAGGCATCAGCAGGTGGTGAATTACCTCAAAAGCACCGGGCGCCCGGCGATTGTCATTGCAGGCAACGGCATGTGCTCGGGTGGGCGGATCGTCAACTACCTCAAGGCCATGCTTGGGGATCCGAGGCATGAGGTGCTGTTCGTCGGGTATCAGGGCAGGGGCACGCCGGGGGCAGTGATCCAGGCCAGTGAGGGCGCGGAAGGGTTTGTGCAGATTGATCTGGATGGAGAGGCTTATGAGATTCGGGCGAAGGTGATGACGTTGAGTGGGTATTCGGGGCATGCGGATCAGCATGGCCTGCTCGAATTTGCCATGAGCGGCGCCACGCCGCCAGCCAAGGTGGTTTTGGTGCATGGGGAGCCAGCTGCAAAGGCGGCCTTGAGCCGAGCACTGCTCAGTCGCCCACAGGGAGCCAAGCATGAAGTGGAGGTGAGTATTCCCTGAAAGCGGCAAGATGATCTGCGTGTTATCCGCTGTGCCAAGAAACTGATAGATTGTGCTTTCCTCGGTCGAATTAGAGCGAATGCTGTACTCTGATTCATAGTGGGGCAGGCTCGAATGCGGGCGGCTGGGTGACACATCGCCGCTGAGCTATGTCTTGATCCACCGATTTGGGTGGGTTGCTGAAAGTGGCTTTCCCTGGTTTGCCAGGGAATCGTGCAGATCGTCGGATTCAAGGATAACTAAAAGAAATGCGCAATGATCGTGAGCGCCTCGGTGAAGCGCGTGAGTATGATATTTTCGATTTGACCGAGGGGCTTTGGCGGCAACGCTTGCTGGTGCTGGTGGTCACTGTGTTGGTTGCGGCACTGGCAGTTGTCTACGCAATGCTGGCGACGCCGGTGTATGAGGCCAAGGTTCTTCTGCAGCCGCCACTGAGCAGTGATATCAGTCAGTTGAATGTCGGACGTGTGGGGGGGGATGATTTGCTCGCTCCCATTCGTGAGCGGGAGGTTGGCCAGATCTACCGGCGCAATCTGCAGTCAGATTCGTTGCGGCAAGCGTTTTTCGAGCAAGTTTACCTACCCAGTCTTGGTGAGGGCCTTGGTGCAGGTTCGGCTGGTCTTTACGCCAAATTCTATGGGCAGCTACAGGTGCTCAATGCTAATGAGGAGGAGGGCCGTTCTTCTGTTTCTGCACGTGCCGAGGATCCCCATCAGGCGGCTGATTGGGTTGTGAAGTATGCGGAGATGGCGGGTGAGCGAACCAAAAGTGAACTGATAAAAAAGGTCACTGCCGAGTTCAAGGTAGAAGCCGACAACCTACAGCGAGCTATCGATGCCGCGCGTGCCAATGCCTCGCGTGAGCGTGAGGACCGGATTATCCAGTTGACGGAGGCGTTGCACACTGCGCGCTCCATCGGTCTTGAAAAGCCGCCGATCATTACCACCGGGTTGTCAGCGGAAGTCTCTGCGGGGATGAATGGCTCGCTGATGTACATGCGCGGAAGCAAAGCGCTGGAGTCGGAAATCAAGAATTTGCAGGCGCGCGTGTCTGATGACCCGTTCGTGAGTAACTTGCGTGAGCGAGAACAAAAGGTGTCGTTCTATCGTTCGGTAACGCTGACGCCTGATCAGTTTGAAGTTTATCGGCAGGATGGCGTAGTGGAGCCACCTGAAGCTCCAGTCAAGCCTCGCAAGGCTTTGATTGTGGGGCTCGGCGTGTTGGTTGGCTTGTTCATCGGCACATTCATCGCGCTCATTCGTGAGGCGTGGCGGTTCAGGCAAGCGCGCCAGAATTAGTGGTCAGCAGAGGTGCTGGTGGTGTGCGGCAATGAGTAAACTGTCGAACACTGCTGGCCTGTGAAGCGTCGGCTAATAGTGCCGAAAACTCAAAAGACATAAGGCAGTGGTTGAGGATGAGTGAGCAATATCTAGTTTCCATTGTAGTGCCAACTCATAACCGTTCGAAGTACGCGATTCCCTGTGTGAAGAGCTTGCTCGAAATAAAGTCCGAGCGGCTTCAGGTCGTGGTGCACGATACCAGTAACGATGATTGCCAGTTGGCTGCCTGGGCGGCTGATCAGGCGGACTCGAGATTGGTTTACGTCCATTGGAAAAGCCGTCTTTCCATGACCGAGAACCATGAGCGGGCCATGCAGTTGGCAGAGGGCGAGTACGTCTGCCTGATTGGTGATGATGATACTGTTTCGCAACGGATTCTCGAGGCGGCCGAATACGCAAAGGCTGAAAACGTCGACATGCTGACGCCGCAGGTTAAAGCCTTCTATTACTGGCCAGACTTTCGCACCAAGTTTTACGGTGCTGCGCATGCAGGGCGCATTTACCTGGAAACGTTTGGGCGGGGTGCCGAGACGTTGCAGGCTAGCAAGCAGTTAGACAAAGCACTCCATGAGGCATGCCAGGGCACCGATGCGCTGCCGAAGCTTTACCATGGCCTGGTAAGGCGTAGCTTGCTGGATGAACTGCGTCGCCGCAGTGGAAAGATTTTCTTCGGGACTAGCCCCGACATGTCAGCGTCCGTGTCGCTTGCGATGATCGGCAAAACTTATTGCTTGCTCGATTTCCCCTTCACCATGCCAGGCGGTGGTGGTGGAAGTAACAGCGGGCGTAGCGCCATGGGCAAGCACAAGGGCAACTTGAAAGATGACCCTCATATGAAGCCCTTCACGGACTTGCAGTGGCCTGCTGAGTTGCCCATGTTCTTCAGTGTTGAAACTGTTTGGGCCCACGCTGCCTGGGCAACGCTGGAAGGTATGAAAGATGAGAAGCGGCAGTCGCAGTTCAACTTGGCGCGCCTTTATGCCTTGTGCCTTTTTTATCACCGAGACTACGCAAAAGAAATTTTTGCAGCGCGTCGGGCGGCTCAGGCAGGTGGCAATGGCCAGGTGGGCATGGTCCGGCTGGTTTCTGAGTTTGTATCCGTGCTCACAAAATATACCTTCTCCCGCCTGAAAAGGGTGATGAAGCCTAATGCCAGTAACGGGCGCGAAGTGGTTGGCGTGGTAGAAGATGTGTACCTCGCACGGCAGGCCCTGGACAGTAAGCTGGAAGCAAGGTTGGCGGGGGCGGGCATCTGCACTTCATCGACGAGAACGCGCAGCGTGACAGAGTGATTGGTGGGAGGCAATGAAGATAGCTAATCTCTCGTCACTGCTGCTGGCCAGTTTTTCCGGAAAGCTCATCTATGCATTGGCAAGTGTCATTTCATTGCCGCTGGCCGCTTATGTGCTCGGCGCAGAAGCGGTAGGCCTGGTCGGGTTTTTTACTACACTGCTGATGGTGCTGATGGTGCTGGAGGGCGGGCTGACCAGTAACGTCATCCAGCGTTTGGCCAGGATCAGAGGCGTTGCGAGCGCTGACCGTTCAATGCGCTCTGTCAGGGCGCTGGTGAATACCTACCTGTTGGTCTTTTCTGCAGTGGGCTTGATTGCGGCGTGCGCGATATCGCTGGCGTCGCCGGCACTCGTGAGCCATTGGCTGAAGCTCACTGATATCAGCCAGGATCAAGCACTGTACGCCCTTTACTGCATGGCAATATTCATTGGCCTTAATTTGCCAGTGATGTTGCTACAGGGCGTATTTGTAGGCAATGAACTGCAATACCCGCTGAACAAAGTGTACATCGTCTACTCGTTGATGCGTACCCTCGGCGTATTAGGGTTGGTTCATAGTGTTCCCGCATTCGGTGGTGTGACGGGTTATTTTACACTCCAGGTTTTCATCCAGTTGATGTATGTCGCGACATTGATGTATGTGCTGTACCGTCGTGACTTGCTGGGGGCGGGTAGGGTTCACAAAAAATACGTTCTTAGCGGCTTGGCATTTAGTCGAGGGGTGTTTCTGATCTCCTTGACTTCGGTGATAACCGTGCAATATGACAAGTTGTTCATGAGCGGTGCGCTCGGCCTGCAAGACTATGCGTACTACAGCCTTGCCAGCACGATTGCAGGTTTTCCTTATATTTTTTCGACAGCTTTTAATACGGTGTTGTTCCCACGGTTCTCGCGGGACCTGCGTGTTGGTGAACTGGCGCGTATCGAAAAAGTATTTCGAGCTGCACTGGTACTGTTTGCGCTGATCATGACCATTATGTGCAGTGCGGTATTCTGGTATGCCGGCGCGGCCTTGCACATGATGTTCGAGCCGTTTTTGGCAGAGGGTATCGACACGGTAGTGCCTTGGCTGCTGGTGGGCACAGCACTGCAGTCCTTGTTGATCGTTCCTTTCTCGCTGCAGATGGCTGCGGGGTGGACGTCGCTTGCGTTCCGCTTGAACCTGGTTGCGGTGCCGATTATCTTGTTCGCCCTGCCAGCGCTGGTGGCAAGCTTTGGGGCTGTTGGCGGTGCTTACAATTGGCTGCTTTACAACGCCTTTTCGTTTGGCTGTACGGTATATTTTACGTGTCGCCGATTTCCTTGGTTGCTGCCTGCTTATCGCGCGTGTCTATACGCTGCGTTGGTGACTGCCGTGATGGCGAATGGCTTATTCTTCCTTTGTTTCCAATGGTTGTCTGGCGCGGTGGCGGGCGTGGTGGGTGCATGCCTGGCTTCGGCGTTGCTGGCTGCATTGGGGGCATTTATCTTTCGCAAGCAGTTGGCTGGACTCAGGTGACATGAGCGTATAGTCTGTCTTGATTACGGAGAATTATAATGAAGATAGTTGTGCTGGGTGCTTCCGGGATGCTGGGTAATGCGGTGTTCAGGTACTTGGTGTCTGATCAGCGCTACACAGTATGGGGCACGGTACGTAGTTCCGCGTCGCTCAAGTATTTTTCTGCCAGTGAACGTGAACGTTTGGTGGTAGGGCTTGATGTGCTTAGCCAAGACGACTTGCTTGAATTCTTTATGCAGTATCGGCCGGATGTCGTTATCAATTGCACTGGGCTGATAAAGCAACTTTCAACTGCAAATGACCCGCTCGCGGTATTGCCGATCAATGCGCTGCTGCCTCACCGTCTGCAGAAGCTCGCGCAACTGATTGGTGCGCGGCTGGTTCATATTAGTACCGATTGTGTTTATGCCGGCACCCAGGGGCAGTACGTAGAGGCTGATGTTTCTGATGCTGAAGACCTGTACGGCAAGTCGAAGTACATCGGTGAAGTACATGATTCAGCGAACGCGATCACGTTGCGAACCTCGATCATTGGTCACGAGCTGTCAGGGAGCAAGTCACTGGTTGACTGGTTCCTTTCTCAGTCCGGCAGTGTCAAGGGTTACCAGAAGGCAATATTTTCAGGCCTGCCAACGGTTGAAATGGCGCGGGTCATTGCGGACTACGTGCTGCCCAATGCAGCGCTGAATGGCCTCTACCATGTTTCGGCGGAGGCGATTGATAAATACTCATTGTTGAAGTTGGTCGCTGAGAAATACGGTAAGACGATCGATATCGTGGCGGATGACGCGGTTGCTATTGATCGCTCGCTTGACTCGAGCCGGTTTCGTCAGGCGACAGGTTACCTGCCCCCGAGCTGGGCTGATCTGATCGTTAAGATGCGCGACTTTAAATAAGATATTTCAGGGTTTGGAAATGTTTAAAAATAAAGTATTGATGATTACGGGTGGTACTGGGTCGTTCGGCAATACAGTGCTTAAGCGGTTTCTCGATACCGATGTGAAAGAAATTCGAATCTTCAGTCGGGACGAGAAAAAGCAGGAAGACATGCGCATTGCCTTGGGTAATGACAAGGTCAAGTTCTACATTGGCGATGTGCGTGATTATTCCAGCCTGTTGCAAGCGATGGTCGGCGTGGATTACATCTTCCATGCTGCAGCGCTCAAGCAGGTGCCGTCTTGCGAGTTCTTCCCGATGGAAGCGGTGAAGACCAACGTGATGGGTACTGAGAATGTGCTCAACGCGGCAGTCGAGTGCAAGGTCAAGCGCGTGGTGGTATTGAGCACCGACAAAGCGGTGTACCCGATCAACGCGATGGGCATCTCCAAGGCGTTGGCGGAAAAACTGGTCATTGCCAAGTCCCGTATGATTCCTGCGAGTTCACAAACTGTCATTTGCGCTACCCGCTATGGCAACGTGATGGCGTCCAGGGGCTCGGTCATCCCCTTGTTTGTCAACCAGCTGAAAAGTGGCCAGCCGCTTACTATTACCGACCCCAACATGACGCGTTTCCTCATGTCGCTTGAGGACTCCGTCGATTTGGTGCTGCACGCATTCGAGCATTCCCAGCAAGGGGATATTTTTGTGCAGAAGGCGCCTGCTTCAACGGTGGGTGACCTGGCGACCGCCTTGCAACAACTGTTCAAGCTTAAGAATGAGATCAAGGTCATCGGCACGCGGCATGGCGAGAAGCTCTACGAGTCGCTGATATCGCGTGAAGAAATGGCCAAGGCCGAAGACATGGGCCGTTATTATCGGGTGCCTGCTGATAACCGAGATCTCAACTACGAAAAATATTCCTCCAATGGCGAGGAAGAAGTTTCCCATCTCGATGACTACACCTCACACAATACCGTGTTGTTGTCGATCGAAGAGATCAAGGAGACCTTGCTCAAGCTGGACTATATACAGCAAGAGCTGAAAGCCTGATCAACGTCGTGTGCCCGGTTGTTGGTGCTTTATTATTTGTCGGTGTGTTGGAGAAGTCGTTTGGCCGAGCTCAGTGCTGTCGTCAGTGTCAGTGTTGTTATCCCTTGTTATCGCTGCAAGGGTTCGATAGCGCGCGCGGTTGAGTCTGTGTTTGCTCAAACACTGAGGCCTGCTGAGGTTATCCTGGTTGACGACTGCAGCCCAGATGACACGCTTGAACAGCTGCACGCCGAAGCGAAGAGGTACCCGCCGGGCTGGGTAAAGGTCATTGCGCTGAAGAAAAATGGCGGCCCAGGCAATGCGCGGAATGCTGGCTGGGCAGAAGCCACTGGGAAGTACGTGGCGTTTCTTGATTCTGATGACAGCTGGCATATCAAGAAAACCGAGCTGCAATACCAGTGGCTTGAGCAGCATCCCGAGGTCGACTTGCTTGGCCAGCACTTTGCGGCAGGTCAGCGCAGCGAGCCGTCGATTGACGATGTACGTTTCATCCCCGTGACGGGGCGTCAGCTGCTGCTGTCCAATCGCTTTTCCACCTCTTCTGTCATGATTCGGCAAGACGTGAAGTATAGATTCAAGCAGGGCATGCGTTACTGCGAAGATTACCAGTTGTGGTGTGATATCTGTTTCGGCGGTGGGGCATGCTTTAACGTGGATTACCCACTCGTCAACACCTTCAAGCCCGTGTACGGCGACTCAGGCCTGAGTGGTCAACTCTGGCGTATGGAGAGAGGCGAGTTGGCGGTGCACCTGTCGCTGCTCAAGCGCAGGTACATAGGCCTTCCTGCGTGCTTGCTCGCCGTTTCATGGTCACTCGGGAAGTTTGTTCGTCGCGTCATCAACTCATCGGTTCGAAGGACTCTATGATTTATATCGTCGGCTGGGGGATCATGCTGCTCGGGCTTATGGTTTCGGAGGTGGTCAGAAACCGAAGCCGTATCCCTGCTGCGGTGGTGATCGCTTTCGTGGCGATATTGGCTATTTTCCGAGGTGCGGTGGGTACGGACACAAACACCTACGAATTCTTGCTGGAGTCCGTGGACCCTGCGGCGTTCAGCGGCGGTGTAGAGCCTCTGTTCATGGTGTCCGGCTGGCTTTTCAAGACGGTCACGGGTTCTGCAGTAGGGGCGGTCAGGCTGTTCGCGCTTGTGTTATTTGGCGTGCTTTTCTATTTTCTGTTGCACTCGAATAGAAATGAACGCTTCTTCCTGTTGTCGTTTTTCCTGCCGTCATTTATCTATCAGTACAGCATGAATACCTTGCGCTTAGGCTTGGCCAGCGCCGTACTTCTGTTGGTGTTTCAGTACATTCGTCGGTACCGTTATTCACAACGCGCAGCGTTATCGATAGTTGCCTTGGCGTTTCATTACTCGTCCCTTTTCAATCTGGGTTTTTTGTTGGCACTGCGTATGCGCTGGACACGCTGGGCCAGCATGCTGGGGTTCGCCGTTTTCGTCGTCTGTGCGTTGTTGGTCGTGCTCTTGAATAACGACTACTTCTTGATGAAGCTGAACGCTTATCAGCAGGTCGCGTCGCCCGGGAGGTTTTCTGGGTTGAGCAAGGTCGTGCTGATTGCGGTGATGCTGTTGGCGGTAATCGCCTCACGTATGCCGCGACCGGACAAGTTTAAATTGTTGGTTCTGGCGGTCCTGTTGACGGCGGCTTCGTTTGGCTTGGCGACCGTAAGCTACGCGGGTTTGCGCTTCCTTGATTTGCTGTCGTTTTCACTGCCATTGGCGGTCATGGTTATTTATAACGACAACGAGCTTGATTTCGACTGGGCGATAAAGTTGGGGCTTTCGCTGGTTGGGCTTATCTCGGTAGTGGCCAGTTACAGGAACTATTTGCAAGAGTCGGGGCAGGGGCCTAGCCCATTCCTGCCTTATCATTTTTTGGACTTGCTTGGTGGTGTCTAGGCTGCGGGCGCACAGGTGGAAAACGGGGGGGCGTAATTGAAGATTTTAGTGTTGGGCGCAAACGGCTTTATTGGGTCGCGGTTGGTACGTCTTCTTAAGGAGCAGGCGCTCTCGATTCGTGTTCTGACCCGCAAGCCAGCGCTTTTTGATGCCACGCAGCTAGAGGTATTCGCCGGGGACCTGACTGACCCGCAGTTGAATGTGGATGACGTGCTCAGCGGCTGCGATGTCGTCATCAACTGCGCGGGCGAGATCAGAAATGAACAACTGATGCCTGCGCTGCATGTTGACGCGGTCGAGCGTTTACTCAGTGCCGTGGGCCGTGCACGCAGCCGCACAGGACGCTTGCGCTGGGTGCAGTTGAGTAGCGTCGGGGCATATGGCCCGGCGGCTGGCCGTGAACGTATCGTCACCGAGCAGACGCCAGCCAACCCGCAGGGGACCTATGAAGTCACCAAGACCCAGGCTGATGAATTGATCATGTCTCACCCTGCGCTGCAGGGCGATTTCGCTGATTGGGCTATTCTTCGGCCCTCCAACGTTTTTGCAGACGATATGCCGAACGCTTCGATCCGGCAGCTGGGTGCGATGATTCGCAAGAAATTGTTTTTTTACGTCGGCTACAAAGAGGCGATTGCCACGTACATTCATGCCGACGATGTTGCTGCGGCCCTCGTGCGCTGCGCCGTAGATCCGCGTGCCTCACGGCAACTCTACAACCTGTCGAATGATTGCCCGTTCAGCGAGGTGGTCAACGCCCTGGCCGCTGCCCAGGGGGTGTCATCGCCGCGTTTGAGGGTGCCGGAGGGGGTGGTGAGGCTTGCCGTGTGGGTGGCTGGCAACGTCACGCGTTTGCCTCTGACACAGGGGCGAGTTGATGCGTTGGTCAATAAAACCGCTTACCCGATAGGCAAAATACGCGACGAACTGAATTTTGTACCGCGTTACAGCGTCCCAGCGCATATCAGCGAAGTGTTGAAATAAAATAGCGGTGCGCCAGTGGCCAGCCCAGAGGGCCCATCAGGCGATAGAAAATAATGAACATGCAAATTGGAACCTCAAGCGATGTCGATCAAAGGCCTAAGGGTGGCGCGAATCTCAACGGTTCCGTTTTTTGTAGTGACCCAGCTCAGTGCGCAACTGCAAGCCCTGGGTGAAGCGGGCGCGCTAGTGCACGTGATTGCCAGCAACGACGAGCTGGTAGGGGCGCTTCAAGCCCGTGAGGACATACGTTTCATTCCGGTCGAGATCGCTCGTGAAATCAGCCCTTTCAAAGACTTGGTCAGCCTGATACGGCTGGTCGTCTTGTTCCGCAAACAGCGTTATGACATCGTGCATTCCACCACGCCCAAAGCTGGGTTGCTTACGGCAATAGCCGCGAAGATTGCTGGGGTCAAGGTACGCCTGCACACCTTTACCGGGCAGCCTTGGGTGACCATGAGTGGGGCCAAGAAGAAGCTGCTCAAGCTCTGCGATATGCTCATCGCCAGGCTCAATTCACATACCTTCACCGACAGCGTCAGCCAGCGCGACTTCCTGGTAAGGGAAGGGGTTGTCGCTGCTTCGAGAATTTCAGTGATCGGTTCCGGGTCACTCGCCGGCGTTGATATTCGTCGTTTTGACGCCGCACGGTTTTCGACGTCTGCCAACGACGCAATGCGTCAACAGTTGGGTATTCCAGCGGACGCTAAAGTCTTGCTGTTCGTTGGCAGGGTGACGCCGGAGAAAGGCGTCGGTGAATTGATGCAGGCTTTTTTGAAGCTGCAAGCGCACTACCCGGAGCTTTATCTGGTGCTGGTTGGGCCCTATGAAGCGGACGGCCGCGCCGTGGTCGAGTCTCATTTGACGCCTGCATGTGTTGAGCGGGTGAAAGTGCTGGGCTTGCAAGCTGCGCCTGAGCAGTACATGGCGATCGCCGATCTGTTGTGCTTGCCGAGTTATCGAGAAGGTTTTGGCACCGTGGTGATAGAGGCGGCGGCGATGGGCGTGCCGACGGTAGGCACCGCCATCTACGGTTTGACCGATGCCATTGTGGACGGTGAGACAGGGTTATTGGTCCCCGTGCAGAATGCCGACGCCTTGGCCGAGGCGATTCGATCGCTTTTGGCTGAGCCTGAGCGTCTGAAGGAAATGGCCATGCACGCCAGGGAGCGGGCTATAAGGGATTTTGATTCAGCACGGTGCTCAGCCTTGTTGATTGAAAAGTACGAAGGATTCAGCTCATGAGTGGCAGTCAGCCGTTATCTTCTTCTCAGCGCGTCCTCGTTACGGGCGCTAGCGGTTTTGTTGGGCGTGCGCTGGTGACGCGATTGCTGGCAAGCAATGACTTTGAGGTCGTCGCGCAGTTTCGCTCCAGCGCCTCTGCGCAGAAGAGCCAGGGAAATACCGTTGTTACCCCAGCTATCAACAGTGAGACCGACTGGTCGTCGGCGTTGGCTGGGGTGAATGCGGTCGTGCATTGCGCGGCGCGCGTTCATGTCATGAACGAAACTACCGCAGATCCGCTGGCTGCATTCCGCGAGGTCAACGTGGAAGGCACGTTGAAGCTGGCGCGTGAGGCCGCTCGCTCAGGCGTTCGACGCTTCATTTATCTCAGCTCGATCAAGGTCAACGGCGAGGGTACGGACGGAAAAGCCTTCACTGCCGAAGACGACTGCGGCCCAACCGACCCCTACGGCCTTTCGAAATGGGAGGCTGAAAAAGGGCTCATGGAGCTGGCTCAACGTTCGGCGATGGACGTCGTCATCGTCCGGCCACCGCTGATTTATGGGCCGGGTGTAAAGGCCAACTTCCTGAAGATGATCCAGTGGGTCGATCGGGGCGTGCCGCTTCCGTTGGCCTTGGTTGATAACCGCAGGAGTTTGGTCGGCCTGGAAAACCTGACCAACTTCCTGATCCATTGCATCGACCATCCGGGTGCAGCGAACCAGGTGTTCCTGATTTCAGATGGCGAGGATCTTTCTACCCCCAAGTTGTTGCGCAACGTTGCGCAGGCACTTGGGAAACCCTCTCGTCTGCTGCCGTTCCCCGTCACGTTACTCCGCGGCTTCGCTGAACTGCTGGGTAAGCGGGCCGTTGTGGACCGGCTGTGCGGCTCGTTGAGAGTCGACATTGAAAAAAACAGCCGCGTGCTGGGCTGGACGCCTCGATCATCGGTTGCCGAAGAGTTGAAGCGCACTGTTAAAGCTTACCGTGAGCAGGAACCTAGATGAGCCTTTGGTTACTTTTACCCCTGACTGTGATTGTGTCGCTTGTATTGACTGCAGCACTGCGTCGTTACGCACTGGCGACGAGCATGATCGATGTGCCCAATGCCCGTAGTTCGCACACGATACCCACGCCCCGCGGCGGCGGTGTGGCGATCGTAGTCAGTTTTCTCATTGCGCTGGCATGGCTGGGCTATGTGGATGCGATCGACTGGGCTGTTGCTGTGGGCCTGTTCGGTGCCGGCCTGATTGCTGCCCTTGTCGGGTTTCTGGATGACCACGGGCACGTCCCTGCTGGATGGCGGTTGCTCGGGCATTTTGCGGCCGCTGCCTGGGGGCTTTTCTGGCTCAACGGTGCGCCACCGCTCGAGTTTTTCGGCGTGGTTGTTGATTTAGGGGTGATAGGCCACTTGCTGGCGGCCGTTTACCTTGTGTGGTTGTTGAACCTGTACAACTTCATGGATGGGATCGACGGGCTGGCGAGTGTGCAGGCGGTTACCGCATGCCTGGGGGGAGGCCTGCTTTGTTTGCTGGGGGGGCACATATCGCAACTGTGGCTGTCAGGGTTGATGCTGATGGCAGTGGCGGGCTTTCTGGTCTGGAACTTCCCGCCTGCGAAGATTTTCATGGGGGATGCCGGTAGTGGCTTCCTGGGGATCATGCTGGGCCTGTTCGCGCTCCAGGCAGCGTGGATTTCGCCTGCGTTTTTCTGGAGCTGGATGATACTGCTAGGGGTATTCATCGTTGATGCCACGTGGACGTTGATCCGCCGTCTGTTGCGCGGTGACAAAGTCCATGAAGCCCATCGCAGCCATGCTTACCAGTATGCTTCAAGGCATTATGGGAGCCACCGTACCGTGACCCTCGCTGTGCTGCTGATCAATATAGGGTGGCTGTTGCCCATCGCGTTGTTGGTGGGCTCCGCCCACCTCGACGGTATAGCCGGTCTTGTGCTGGCCTATATTCCCTTGGTGTGTTTGGCGTTAAGGTTCAATGCCGGATTGAAAGAGGCCTGACTAGCTATGGTTCAAGGATACGATAAGATGCGCAGCTGGCTTTTACAGCTAACGCGGCGCCAGAAGCGGCTGCTGCAGCTCTCTACCGACGTAGTGATGATCTGGCTCGCCTTGTGGCTTGCCTTTGTCGTTCGTCTTGGCATCGACGACCTGGCCAATCCGATCGTCGACCACATGTGGCTGTTCCTGTGTGCGCCGGTAGTGTCGATCCCGCTTTTCATTCGCTTCGGGCTGTATCGCGCGGTGATGCGTTATTTTGGTAACGACGCACTGATCGCGATCATCAAGGCGGTCACGCTGTCTGCGCTGATCCTCGGCTTCATCATCTATTGGTCCAGCAACCATCAGAACGTAGTGCCGCGTTCCATCACCTTCAACTACTGGTGGTTGAGCCTGATCATGGTCGGTGGCCTGCGGCTCGCCATGCGCCAGTACTTCCTGGGTGACTGGTTTGCTGCCGCCGTCCAGCACGTACCGTTCGCTCAACGAGACGATGGCTTGCCACGGGTGGCAATCTACGGGGCCGGCGCCGCCGGTAACCAATTGGCAACGGCGCTGCGCATGGACAAAGCCATGCGGCCGGTGGCATTCATCGACGATGACCCGAGCATTACCGACCGTGTGATCGCGGGTTTGCAAGTGTATCGCCCAGAGCAACTGCAGCAGTTGATCGACGATACCGGCGCCCAGGAAATCCTGCTGGCACTGCCGTCATCGACCCGCACCCGCCGTCGGGAGATCCTTAACTTCCTCGAAGACTTCCCGCTGCATGTGCGCAGTGTGCCCAGCTTCATCGACCTGGCGAGCGGCAAGGTCAAGGTGGATGATATTCAGGAAGTGGACATTGCCGACCTGTTGGGCCGTGACCCGGTGCCCGCACAAAGCGACCTGCTTGAACGTTGCATCGCTGAACAAACCGTGTTGGTCACCGGTGCCGGTGGCTCGATCGGCTCCGAGCTGTGCAGGCAAATTCTTTCCCAGTCCCCGAAAACGCTGCTGCTGTTCGATCACAGCGAATTCAACCTCTACAGCATTCTTTCTGAACTGGAACAGCGCATTGCCCGTGAGTCGCTGTCTGTTTGCCTGCTGCCGATCCTGGGTTCGGTACGTAACCAGGCGCAGATGCTCGACATCATGAAAACCTGGCGGGTCGATACGGTTTACCATGCTGCGGCCTACAAGCATGTGCCGATGGTCGAGCACAATATCAGCGAAGGCCTGCTTAACAACGTCATTGGTACCTTGCACACCGCGCAAGCAGCATTGCAGGCAGGGGTCGCCAACTTTGTGCTGATTTCGACCGACAAGGCGGTACGCCCGACCAACGTGATGGGCAGTACCAAGCGCCTTGCCGAGATGACCCTGCAGGCCTTGAGCCGCGAGTTGGCGCCCGTGCTGTTTGGCGATGGGGGCAATGTTTCGCAGGTCAACAAAACCCGCTTCACCATGGTCCGTTTCGGCAACGTGCTGGGCTCATCGGGCTCGGTAATCCCGCTGTTCCATAAGCAGATCAAGGCCGGCGGCCCGCTGACCGTTACCCATCCGAAAATCACCCGCTACTTCATGACCATTCCCGAAGCCGCGCAGTTGGTGATCCAGGCGGGCTCGATGGGCAAGGGCGGGGACGTGTTCGTGCTCGACATGGGCGAGCCGGTGCGGATTGTCGAGTTGGCCGAGAAGATGATCCACCTGTCCGGTTTCAGCGTCCGCTCCGAACGCAACCCCATGGGTGACATCGCTATCGAGTTCACCGGGTTGCGGCCGGGCGAGAAGCTTTACGAAGAGCTGTTGATCGGTGACAACGTGATAGCGACCCGCCATCCAATGATCATGAGTGCCAGTGAAGATTTCCTGACCTGGGAAGAGCTCAAGGACGCGCTGAGCCAGTTGCTGGGCGCAGCAGCTGCAGATGATTTTGTTCGCGTGCGTCAGTTGCTGCGTGAGACCGTTATCGGCTATGCCCCGGAAGGGGAAATCGTTGACTGGATTTATCAGCAGCGGCGCTTGGATCGGTAAGCATCCTCTGTGACACAAGGCCGCTCCTTATAGCAGCGGCCAGTTCTACACGTTAAGCAGTGCCAGCCATGAGGGCCGCAATGGCCCTCATTAGAGCGGGGCAGCACAACCGCCCAGCGTTAATGTGAACCCCGCAGCACCCCAGGGTTTTCCCCACCCCCCCAACCCGCGTATCATCCCCACACACAAATCTGAATATCCCCACGCCTGCTTCAGACCAAAAGTCTTGCGTTCCCAGCGTGCATAGCAGCTTCAGATAACCAGACGATCATCAGTGTCATAAAACGACCTGCCAGATTCATGGCCAGGCCAGGCATGCCGGCTGTCCGACGGATGGGACGGTGCCCGATGAGATTTGAAGGAATAGGTTTTGATTAAGCGTAGAAAGGTTGCAATCGTTGGCTGTTCGTACCGCTTCCCTGGATCTTCCAATGCCAGCTTCTGGCAAAACCTGATGGAGGGGCGCGACCTGGTCACCCAGGTCGACCCTTCTCGGTGGGAGAAATCTGAGTTTCTGCACCCGGACAAGGCCAACCCTGCGACCAGCTACACCTTCGCCGCGGGCACTTTGGGCGACATCAGCGCGTTCGACGCGGGGTTCTTCAATATTTCGCCGCGTGAAGCGGGGATGATGGACCCCCAGCAGCGCATGCTGCTGGAAATGTGCTGGGAAACCTTCGAAAACGCCGGGGTCAAGCCGTCGAGCCTGCGCGGCAGCAACTGTGGCGTGTACCTGGGCATCGCCGGTGTCGAGCAGTCCTACCGGCTGGTCGAAGACCTGGCGTCGATTGATGGTGCAACCGCCACCGGCAACACCATGAGCATTGCCGCCAACCGCCTGTCGTTCTTCTACGACCTGCGTGGGCCGAGCATGGCCATCGACACCGCCTGTTCCTCTTCGCTGGTGGCCTTCCACCAGGCGTGCCAGGCCATCCTCAGCGGTGATGTCGACCAGGCGCTGACCGGCGGCATCAGCCTGCACATGCACCCGTTCGGCTTCATGATCTTTGCCAAGGCGACCATGCTGTCGCGCACCGGGCGCTGCCAGTCGTTCGATGAGAATGGCGATGGCTATGCGCGTTCGGAAGGCGGTGGGTTGTTCCTGCTCAAGGACTACGACCAGGCCGTGGCCGATGGCAACACGATTTTGGCCGTGGTTGCGGCCAGTGCGGTGAACACCGACGGGCGCAAGTCCAGCCTGACCCTGCCTAACGCCGAAGCCCAGGCTGCGTTGCTCAAGCAGACCTACGCCAAGGCGGGCATCAGCCCCGACCAGCTCGATTACCTGGAAGCCCATGGTACCGGTACCTCGGTCGGTGACCCGATCGAAACCCGTGCCATCGGCGAAGCACTGGCCCAGGCGCGTGGCAATGGCAACCCGTTGCCGATTGGCTCGGTCAAGAGCAACCTTGGCCACCTGGAGGCCGCGTCCGGTGTGGCGGGCCTGATGAAGGCGCTCAACTGCCTGACCGAACGCACCGTGCCGGCCACCATCGGGGTCAAGGCGCTTAACCCGAATATCGCGTTTGGCGACCTGAACCTGCAGGTGGTCACCGAGCCGCTGCCGCTCAAGCCTGAAGGCCAACTGACGGTCGGCGTTAACTCGTTCGGCTTTGGCGGTGCTAACGCGCACGTCATCCTGCAGAGCCCCGAGCCGCAGGCTGCGCCGGCTAAAGCTGCCGAGGCGCGACGCGTACCGCTGCTGCTCAGCGGCAAGACCGAACAAGGCCTGCGCGCCACCGCCGAGCGCTTTGCCGCGTACCTGGCCGCCCACCCAGAGCTGGATTATTACGACGTGGCCTACCAGGCCATGTACCGCCGGGACGCGCACAGCCATCGCCTGCTGCTGGTCAGCGACAATGCCGCCGAAGCCGCCCAGGCCCTGGACGACTATGCCCAGGACCCAACCCTCAGTGAACTGAGCGCGGTGCTCGAAGCCGGCCAGGCACTGGAAGCCGCCTCGGCGCCGGTGTTCGTCTACTCCGGTAACGGCTCGCAGTGGCAAGGCATGGGCCGGGCGATGCTCGGTCAACCGCTGTTTGCTGCTGCGGTGGATGAAGTGGATGCGTTGTTCCAACCGCTGGCGGGCTATTCGTTGCGCGCCGAGCTGCTGGGTGACAACGGCGAAGGCCGTTATGCCCGCACCGAAATCGCCCAGCCGGCGCTGTTTGCCTTGCAAGTGGCGGTGACCCGCGTGCTGGCCGCCGAAGGCATCCACCCTGTCGCGGTGATCGGCCATAGCGTCGGCGAAGTGGCCGCGGCCTGGGCCAGTGGTGCCCTGAGCCTGGAAGACGCCACCCAAGTGATCTTCCACCGCAGCCGCCTGCAAGGGCTGACCCGCGGTACCGGGCAGATGACCGCCGTGGGCCTGTCGGGTGAAGCCGCTGGCGAGCTGATCACTGAACTGAAGCTGGACGGCCGCCTGGTCGTCGCCGGTGAAAACAGTGCCCGTGGCGCCACCCTGGCAGGTGAGGTCGACGCCCTGACGCTGCTGGAAGAAACCCTTGCCGAGCGCCAGGTGTTCGCCCGCCGCCTGGACCTGGACTACGCCTTCCACTCGCCAGCAATGAACCCGATTGAACAGGCCGTCATCGACGACCTGGCGCACATCCGCCCGCGCGCCACGCAGATCCCGTTCTACTCCACGGTGGTCGGCGGCGAGCTGGATGGCGAGCGCCTGGGCAACCACTACTGGTGGCAGAACATCCGCTTCCCGGTGCTGTTCCAGGGCGCCTTGGACGCGCTGGTGCGCAACGGCCATAACCTGTTCGTCGAGATCGGCCCGCACGCGATTCTGCGCAGCTATGTCACCGATGTGCTGAACCAGTGCGAGCAGCCTGGCCAGGTGGTCGGCACGCTCAAGCGCAACGACCACAGCCCACTGCTGCTGGAACGCACCGTGGCCCGCCTGCTGATTGCCGGCGTCGAGCCGCAGTGGGCAACGCGCTTCCCGGTTGCCGGGCGCCAGGTACGCCTGCCGAACTATGCCTGGCAGCGTGATCACTTCAGCTTGCCGGTGAGTGCCGAGTCGCACAGCCCCTTGAACCGCAAGCGCGTGCACCCGTTGCTGGGTTACCCCGTCGTCGACCAGCCGCTGACCTGGGAAAACCGCCTGGACACGCAACTGTTCCCGACCCTGGCTGACCACAAAGTGGGCGAGTCGGTGCTGTTCCCCGGTGCTGGTTTCACCGAGTTGGCCCTGGCGGCGGCGCAGTTGCACCAGCCGGGTGAGTTCGTTGACATCGAAGAGCTGGAAATCCACAACCCGCTGCTGCTGAGCAGCGAGGGCAGCAAAAAAGTCCGCGTGCACATCGAAGAGGCCGACGGCACGCTGCGCATCATTTCGCGCAACCTGGCGCAGCATGAAGACTGGGTGCAGCACGTGGTCGCGCGCCTGCCGGGCGAAGCCCGTGGCGTCATGCTGGACACCCATGCGCCGGCGCTGCCACAGCGCCCGGCGGACTTCAGCGGCGAGCAGCACCTGGCACTGACCTGTGCGGTCGGCTTGAACTACGGCCCGGCCTACCAGACCGTCGCCGCGGCTTGGGTCGAAGAAGAGCGGGTGCTGGCGCAACTGGCCGTACCTGCCGCCATCGAGCACGAACTGGACGCGCTGCACCTGCACCCGGCGCTGCTGGACGGTGCCTTCCAGCTGATTACCGAACTGCTGGCCAGCAGCCCGGGCCGCAACAACGGGCTGGCCTTCATCCCCGTCAAGCTGGGGCGTATCGCCTTCAGCACGGCAGGTGCTGTGCCGGTGCTGGCCGAAGTACGCCAGCGCAAGCGCACCGCGCATTCGCTGTTGGTCGATTTCACCCTGTTTGATGCCAGCGGCGCTGCCGTGCTGGCGATCAAGGATGCGCGCATGCGCGCCGTGCGCCTGCAGTACGACCGCAGTGGCGATATCAAGCGCCTCGGCCACGTCGGCCTGGCCGCACCGGGCAATGCCGTTGCCGTGCAACGCCACGCCGTGTCCGGTACGCCGGTGGCCGACGCGCTGCACAGCCTGGCCGACGAGCCGGCGCAGTTGCGTTACCTCAATGAAGTCGAACCGCTGCTGGATGTGCTGTGTGCCAGCTTTGTGCTCGACCTGGTCGAGCAGGCCGGTGGCCAGCTGAGCGCCGAACAGGTCGCGCTGTGGTCCCAGGGCCAGGGCGATTACCTGGCGACCCTGCTGCGCCACGCCGAGCAGGACGGCAATGTGCTGCGCAACGCCGATGGCAGCTGGCAGTTGGTCGACAGCGAAGAGCGCCCGTTGTCGGAGGCCATCTGGCAGGAACTGTTCCAGAGCTACCCCGAGTACTTCCAGATCATTCATTCGGTGGGGCGTATTGGCCGTCACCTGCCGACCTTACTGACGGGCGAGCAAACGCTCGAAAGCCTGTTGCCGCGCGAAACCAGCGGCAGCAGCCTGGCGCGCCTGGTGCTCGGTGCGGCCGGCCAGCAGCGCCTCCTCACCGGTATCAGCCAAACCTTGGCCTTGCGCCTTGAGCAATTGCCGGCCGGGCAGCGCCTGCGTGTGCTGGAAATCGGCTTTGGCGGCGCATCGTTTGCCGAGCTGCTGTACGCAGGGCTCGACTTCGACCGCATCGATTATGTCTACGCTGTGGCGGAGCCCGAGCTGCAGCAACGCCTGCATGACGATTGCCCTGCGCTGAGCGTGCTGAGCCTGGAGCAATTGGCCGACGCCGGCCGCTTTGACTGGGCACTGGTGCCGACCGACCTCGCCGCACTTGGCGCAGTGGGCGATGCCTTGCGCCAGGCCAGCGCGCAGCTTAACCCCCATGGCCAACTGGCGCTGCTGGGGCAATACCCGGCGCGTTGGGCTGATTTCGTCTTCGGTGGCGAGCCTGACTGGTGGCTGGCTGGCCCGCAGCACGCGCTTTCGCGTCAGCAGGCCCCGGCCTTCTGGAGCCATGAACTGCAACGCCACGGCCTTGGCCCGCTGCACACCGTCGATGCCTTGCCTGGCAGCGCGTGCGGTAGCTACGTGCTGCTGGCCGACAAGCCTGCGGGCGCTGTGCATGCCTCGGCAGAGGTGCCTGTGCAACACTGGGCGTTGCTTGCCGAAGCCGGGCAGGGCGCTGCCGAGTGCTTGGCCGCACAACTGCGTGCCCAAGGCCAGCTCGTCAGCCTGCTGCTGCCTGGCGATGCGCAGGCGCTGGCTGCCCAGCTCAGCGCGTTGGACCAGGCGCCAGCGCATGTGCTGCACCTGGCAGGCTTCGACAGCGCTGCCGGCCTGGACAACCAGGCTGAGCGCTGCCTGCAGGCAGCCGCACTGGTGCAGGCCTGCGAGGCCCTGGCGCTGGCGCCGCAATGCTGGCTGCTGACCCGTGGCGCTGCCGAACACCTGTACGGCACCGACACCGCCGCCGACGTCGCGGCCATCGCTGACGCGGCGTTCTGGGGCTTTGGCCGCACCCTGGCCAACGAATCGGTCAACTGCCGCATTCGCCTGCTGGACCTGGCCCACGCGGCACCGATCGACCACGTGCTGCCCTCGTTGCTGCACGCCGACAGCGAAACCGAGTTGGCGCTGGACGCCGAAGGCCGCCGCTATGTGCCGCGCCTGCGTGTATTGGCAGACCAGCCCGCCAGCGCCGACAGCGCAGCGCAGTGGGTGTGCCTGGGCTTCGACCTGCCTGGCCAGCTTCGTAACCTGCGTTGGGAGCTGCGCGAGCCGCGCCAACCGGCGGCGGACGAGCTGGACATCGCCGTACGGGCCACCGGCCTGAACTTCCGCGACGTGATGTTCGCCCTCGGCCTGCTGTCTGATGAGGCGATCGAGAACGGCTTCTCTGGCCCAACCCTGGGCTTCGAGTTTGCCGGTGTGGTGCAAGGCAAGGGCGCTGACGTGCTTGGCGACTTCGCCCCGGGCGACCGCGTGGTGGGCTTTGGCCCGTGCAGCTTCGCCAACCGCCTGGTGACCAACGCCAACGCCGTGGCACGCATCCCAGAGGGGATGTCGTTCGAAGCGGCAGCGACCATTCCGAGCACCTTCTTCACCGTGTACTACGCGCTGCACCACCTGGCACGCGTAGAGCCGGGCGAGAAAGTGCTGATCCATGGCGCGGCTGGCGGCGTGGGCATCGCCGCGATCCAGATCGCCAAGTGGCTGGGTGCCGAGATCCACGCCACCGCCGGCAGCGACGAGAAGCGCGACTTCCTGCGCCTGCTGGGCGTGGACAACGTCTACGACTCGCGTTCGCTGGCCTATGCCGACCAGGTACTGGCCGCAACCGGCGGGCGTGGCGTCGATGTGGTGCTCAACTCGCTGGCGGGCGAGGCGATCAACCGCAACCTGCGTGTGCTGAAGCCGTTTGGCCGTTTCCTCGAACTGGGCAAGCGCGACTTCTACCAGAACACCCGTATCGGCTTGCGCCCGTTCCGCAACAACATCAGCTACTTCGGCATCGACGCCGACCAGCTGATGAGCGAACGCCCGCAACTGACCCGTCGCCTGTTCGCCGAAATGATGGCGCTGTTTGCCCAAGGCATCCTGCACCCGCTGCCATTCCGCGAGTTCGACGCCAACCAGGTGGTCGAAGCCTACCGCTACATGCAGCAGGCGCGGCAGATCGGCAAGGTCGTGATCACCTACGCCAACCCGATCGAACGCACGGTCGACACCCGCGAACAACCGCTGCGTAACGTGCAATTGGCAGCCGATGCCAGTTACCTGGTCACCGGTGGCCTGGGTGGCTTCGGCCTGCGCACGGCGCAATGGTTGATCGACAAGGGCGCCCGCCACCTGGTGCTGCTGGGCCGTCGTGGCCCGGCCAGTGCCGAGGCCCAGCCGCAGCTGGCGCTGTGGCAGGCTCAAGGTATCGATGTGCAGGCAGTGGCTTGCGATATCACGGATGCCGGCCAGCTGCGCGCGGTGTTCGAGCGCATCGCAGCCAGCCCATGGCCGCTGCGAGGCCTGGTGCATGCGGCGACAGTGATCGACGACAGCCTGATCCGCAACCTCGATGGCGACCAGCTGCGTCGCGTGCTTGAGCCCAAGGCCAAGGGCGCGCAGTACCTGCATGAACTGACCCAAGCGTTGCCGCTGGACTTCTTCGTGATGTTCTCGTCGGCCACCACCCTGTTCGGCAACCCCGGCCAGGCTAACTACGTCGCCGCCAACCACTGGCTCGAAGCCTTGGCGCGCCACCGTCGTGCCCAAGGGCTGGCGGCCACCGCAGTGCTGTGGGGCGCGATTGACGACGTCGGCTTCCTGGCCCGCAACAGCCAGATCAAGGATGCCCTGCAAAGCCGCATGGGTGGTGCTGCCCTGCGCGCCGAGGCGGCCCTGGCCCAGCTCGAAGCCATGCTGCTGAGCGGTGACAACGGCCAAGGCGTGCTCGAGCTGGACTTCAAAGCCCTGTCGCGCTTCCTGCCGACGGCCACCTCGCCACGCTTCAGCGAACTGGCCCGTGCCCACGGCGGTGACCAGGAAGACGACAACGGCGGTGAAGACATCCAGCGCATGCTGGCCGAGCTTGACGATGCCGAATTGCTCGAGCGCTTTGCCGAGATGCTCAAGCACGAGGTGTGCGAGATTCTGCGCCTGCCGCCCGCGCGCCTGGATGCACAGCGCCCGCTGCAGGAACTGGGGCTGGACTCGCTGATGAGTGTCGAGCTGGTGGTGGCCTTGGAAGAGCGCTTCGGCATTCGCCTGCCGGTCATGGAACTCAGTGACAGTTCCAGCATCGATAAGCTCAGCGTGCGCTTGCTTGAGCTGTTGCGCGGTGAAGCCGGCACTGGCGAAGACCAGCTGGCGCAAAACGTGCTCGCCCGTCATGGCAGCGAACTCAGCGCCGAACAAGTGGCTGAACTGAATGCAGAACTGGCCGAGACCAGTGTGGCACCTAACCGATTGATTGACTAAGAGCTCAGATGACAGCCAAAACCCCGACCGGCCTTGGTGGCGACGCCAAGCAACGCCTGATCCAGCAAGCCCTTGCGCGGCGCCGTAACACAGGCGCCGAAGGCGCGGAAGGTGCCACCCTGGAGCAGGTGCAGCAGGCTGCATTGAAGGTGCCTGAAGCGTTTTACCGTTTCGACCAACACCCGGGTTACCAGCACCTGCGGGTGATGCAACAAACCGCGCAGCGGCTGGGGCTGAGCAACCCGTTTTTCCGCCTGCACCAAGGCACCGCTGGCGCGCAAACCCAGATTGGCGAGCGCGAGTACCTGAACTTCGCCAGTTACAACTACCTGGGGTATTCCGGCCACCCCAACGTTGCCGAGGCGGCCAAGGCGGCGATCGACCGCTACGGCACCTCGGTGTCTGCCAGCCGCCCGGTCTCGGGTGATCGCCCGCTGCACCGTGAGCTGGAGCAGGGGTTGGCCAGGCTGTACGAGGTGGACGACGCCGTGGTGATGGTCAGTGGCCATGCCACCAACGTCACCACCATAGGCTACCTGTTTGGGCCGCGCGACCTGGTGGTGCATGACGAGCTGATTCACAACAGCGTCCTGCAGGGCATTCAGTTGTCCGGTGCACGGCGTTTGAGCTTTGCGCATAACGACTGGCAGGCGCTGGACCGCCTGTTGAGCGAGCAGCGCCAGCACTTCGAGCGGGTGCTGGTGGTGGTCGAAGGCATCTACAGCATGGACGGCGACTACCCTGAGCTGCCCCGGTTCGTCGACATCAAGCGCAAGCACAAAGCGTTTCTGATGGTGGATGAAGCGCATTCGCTGGGCGTGATGGGGGCCACGGGTAAAGGTATCCGTGAGCACTTTGGCCTGGCGGGTGATGACGTCGACATCTGGATGGGCACCTTGAGCAAGACCTTGGCCAGTTGCGGCGGGTATATCGCTGGCAGCACGGCGCTGATCGAGCACCTTAAGTTTCTGGCCCCGGGCTTTTTGTACAGCGTCGGCATGCCGCCGGCGGTCGCAGCGTCGGCCTTGGCGGCGTTGCAGCTGCTGGCGGCGGATAACGGGCGGGTTGCCCAGGTGCAGGCGCGGGGCGAGTTGTTCTTGCGCCTGGCGCGTGAAGCGGGCCTGGACACCGCCACCAGCACGGGGCTTGCGGTAATCCCGGTGATTACCGGCAGTTCGTTCAAGGCGGGGCGGTTGTCCAGTGCCTTGTTTGAGCGGGGCATCAATGCCCAGCCGATCGTCTACCCGGCCGTGCCGGAGCAGGCAGCGCGGGTGCGCTTTTTTGTCTCGTGCGAGCATACGCCCGAGCAGATCCAGCACACGGTGGCGGTGGTCGCTGAAGAAATGGCGCGGCTGGGGTGATGGGGTAAGGTCTGAGGGGTTGCTTGGCAGCCCTTTTGGCGTGCTATCAATGAGCCATCAATGATAGCTGGAATCTGGCCACTGCAAAGCGGCTAATCATATTAAATCGAAGCAAGAAAAGCCGAACTTACTTCGAGCGCTCTAGTGTTAAACATCTAAATAATTCCTCTTTAAAGCGACGCACAAAAGTGTCTGTGTAAAGTTTGCGTAACGCCTGCAACTTTAAAAAATACGACTATCGTGATCATTAACCGGGCCACCCCCTGGGCCCGTCGTGTATCCGATGGAGTATTTATGAGCAGAGTGACTCTTGCTGCTGTTGTATCGGTGTGCGTCTGCGCCGTGCCAACCGTTTGCGATGCGACTTCTCACACTGCACCGGCTTTTGCGTTTGGCTTACAGGGAAGCTACACCGAACAGGAATTCACCGGGCACGGTAAAACCGACACGGAACATATGCCAGAAGGCGGCGCATTCATTAACTTCGGCAATAAAATGACGTCAACCGACGGGTTCATTTATCAGGCAGAACTCAGCGGCCTCTATAGCAAGCACCAGAACCAGAAGGTCAAGGACGCGCAGGCCGACCTCGACCTGGGCTGGCGTATTGCGCTGGCTGAGCGCCATTCCGTCGACCTGCTGGTGGGCGGCGGTTACAAATGGAACCGCCTGCAGCCGAACAACCGCAAGTACGACATCGACCTCACCAACCGCACGCCTTTTGCCAAGGTGGCGTTGGGTTACAACTACCGGTTCAATACCGCGACCCTACGTTTCGAAGCCGGCGTGCGTAAGCTGATCAATGGTGATTCGCAATTGGAGATCCATGGCATCAGCAACGAGAAAGTGGATTTGAAAGACGGCACTCACCCATTTGCCGAAATGAGCCTGCTGTTTAATCAGGACGGCGTGGTACCGGTGATTGCCTCGTTGTATTACAGCCGCTTTGAATATGAGTTGGACGGGCAGTTTGTAATGACCCCAACGGATACGCAGGTGCAGGATGAATACGGTATAAAACTTGGCGTCAGCTTTTAATCCTGCACACGCAAGGGCTTTCGTCACACGCAGCCACTTGTAGGAGCAGCCTTGTGCTGCGAAGAGGCCGGTGCCAGCACAATCAATCTTCGCTGCTGCCACTGGCGTCTTCGCAGCACAAGGCTGCTCCTACAGGTGTCTGTGCTGACCGAAGGAATAACTGAGCGCATGCAAAGGCTTTCGTCAGGCGCAGTCCCTTGTAGGAGCAGCCTTGAGCTGCGAAGAGGCCGGTGCCAGCGCAATCAATCTTCGTTGCTGCCACTGGCGTCTTCGCAGCACAAGGCTGCTCCTACAGGTCGGTGCTGAACGAAGGAATAACTGAGCACATGCAAAGGCTTTCGCCAGGCGCAGTCCCTTGTAGCAGCAGCCTTGTGCTGCGAAGAGGCCGGTGCTAGCACAATCAATCTTTGCTGCTGCCACTGGCGTCTTCGCAGCACAAGGCTGCTCCTACAGGTCGGTGCTGAACGAAGGAATAACTGAGCACATGCAAAGGCTTTCGTCAGGCGCAGTCCCTTGTAGGAGCAGCCTTGTGCTGCGAAGAGGCCGGTGCCAGCGCAATCAATCTTCGCTGCTGCCACTGGCGTCTTCGCAGCACAAGGCTGCTCCTACAGGTCCGTGCTGACCGACGGGATAACTGAGCACTGCCTCAAATATGCGGCGGCTCATAGGCATTCAGCTGCTCCACAAACCGCCAATGGCTCTTCTTGTCAAACCCCATCCAGCGCTTCAGGCGGATGTCCCAGCGCATGTGATGGTTGGCAATCCACGGCAGGGCAAACAGGTGCGCCCCGCGCCAAGGGATGAATGGGTTGCGCCGCAAGCTGGCGTAAATTTCTACCCGGTGGCTGGCCTGGTGGCTGGCGCAGCGGGCGTGGAAGCCGGATGTATCGGCCACCACCAGGGTATTGGCGGGCACCGCAAAGCGGCGCGGCTGCGGCAGGCCAAGGGCGGCGAGGTCGGGGGTGTCGATACGGAACGAGCCCTCGCGGTGCATCTGCTCGGTCGAGCGGGCAGCGCCCAGGCTTTGCTGATACTCCCAGGCCAGGCGCTCGGGCGTCAGGCGGTGCGACCCCGGCACATAACTGAATGGCCCTTGGTCGTCGGCCACGTCATCCAGGAATAACCACGCCTTGGCGGTGGGGTGGAAGGTGTCTGCGTGCAGGCGGGTTTGCGGGTCCTGGTCGGCATTGGCGGCATCGATGATGATCGACTGCAGCTGATAGGTAATGCCGCCCGTGTTGGACGATGCATAGGCAATCAGGTCCCGTACCCCACGGTCCGCCACAAACGCCGCACTGGCCGGGTTGCTGGCCAGCACATCCTGATCAAGGCTGACCCGGCGGGTAACCGCACGCCCTTGGCGCATCTCCCAACCGGTGCTGCGCAAGGCACCCAACTCTGCGCGCAACGCCGCGAACTGGTCAGCGGGCAGGGCGTTTTCGCGGATGAAAAAACCGTTTTCCTCAAAATGCGCACGCTCGCCGGCATCCAGGCGCGGTGCCAGGGCCTGGCGACGGTAGCTGGCCATGGCCATCGCCAATTGGCGACGCTGCACATGCAGGCCAAGCGCATTCAGCCGCGCACTGCCGAGTACCGGGTTGTTCTCGAACGATTTCGCGTGGGTGGCCAGTTGCATGCAATGCCAGGGGAGCGCCGCATAGCGGCCGATGTCCTTGATCGATACGGGCATGTTCTAGTCCTTTGATGGGGCCAGTGGCCGGCCGCAGCCGAGCATGGTCCGGGAGTAATTGAGCAGCGGCGCCACGCGCCGGTGTTCGGCCAACCGCGCAGGGCGCGGCATCGACAGGCAAGCGAGGGCGTGCCAGGCATCGCAGGGCAAGTCTTGCTGAACGTCGGCATAGCTCGCATAGCGCATCAAGGCGCCGGCTACCAACTGGTCCAGGGTCAGGCGCCGAGTGCGGCGCGGCAGCGGCTGGTGGTCGTGGGTCAACCCCCAGCCGGCATAGAACGGTGTGCCGTAAGTCACCACCGGCACGCCGCGCAGCAGCGCTTCGAAGCCAGCGGTGGAGCTCAAGGTGTGCAGCGCATCGACCTGGCCGTAGAGGCTGGCGATATCGACACCGCCCAACACTTGGTCAGCCAGGCCCGTCAGTAGCGCCGGGGCAACTTGGCCCTGGCGCTTGCCGGCCTCGACGTCCGGGTGAGGTTTGTAGATGATCCAGGCGTCCGGCAACTGCGCGCGCACCCGTTGCAGCAGGCGCAGGTTGCAGCCTGCGCCGCCGCCGCTGCACAGCGCCGAAGCGTCATCTTCGACCTGGCCGACCACCAGCACCCGTGTTTGGCCCGGCTGGCCCAGCAACGGCGGAATCGGCCCGCTGCGCAGGTTGAACTTGCTGGTGCCGCTGGCGACGATCTGTGCCCTTAACTGCGCGGCTTCGGCCAGGCTGGCGTCATCGAAGTCGGTATTGAGCAGCAGCCATTCCAGGTCACTGTCCGACGCGGAGTCATAGTGAATACCGCCACGGTCCAGCACCAACGACAGGGCCGGGCTGTTACTCACCCCCAACCCCGTGGACCGCATGAAGCCGTCCTCGACCCGCCAGATCGGCACCCCCTGCTGGCGCGCGCGTTCAGCCAGGCTGGCGGGCTCCCGCGCCGCCCACACCAGCAGCCGGCCGTTTTCTGCCGCCACCTGCTGCACCAGTTGCGGGCTATCCACGGTAAAACGCAGCTGGCCCCAGCGGCTGGCAAAGAAGCGGCGAATGTTGTGCTGCTTGTGGCGCTTGACCCCCAGCACTGTGGTAGGCCCGGCAAATTCAGTGTCGCGTGCCTTTTTGCGCGCCAGCTGGCGAGCGACGGTCAGCGCATCGGTCAGCTGGCCGGTGAGCGGGTCGACATAGCGGCAATAACGGATGTACGCCGCCGCCACCAGTTGCTCCAGGCTCGGCCGCGCCTGGCGGCGGGGGATGGGCATGCGGTCGTCGGTCAGGCCCCAGCCAGCGTAAAACGGCAGCCCGAAGCAGGTCACCGCCACGCCCTGAATCAACGCCTCGAGCCCAGCCTGGCTGGTGCCCACATACACCCGCTGAGCCCGCTTGGCCAACGACGCCCACGCCACTGGTCGTGCCTCCAGCGGCACGCCCCGGGCTTGCGCGGCGGCCAGCAGGCAGCTGGGTTTCTGCCCGCCCAGGCAGTCCGGGTGAATACGCACCCGCACATCGGCATCAGGGTGCTCGGCCAAGGCGACATCGAGCATGCGCACGTAGTCCGCTTCGCACAAACCGCCACCGGGGATCGAATAGTCGCCCGCCGTCTGGTCAACCACCAGCACCAACGGCCGCTCACGGCCCAGCGGGTCGTCTGCGGGCAGGTCCTGGGCATTGTTGTACTTGCCGATGCCCGTGCTGCGCATCAGCGAGATCAGTGCGTGCGCGCATTCCAACTCGTGCTCGGTCAGCGCCTCGGGTTGTTGCAGGATGTTCTCGAGCAGCGAAGGCCGGTCTGCCAGGTAGTGAATACCTATCGGGTCAACCACCATCGACATCGGCGTGTCGCCTTCGATGCCCAGCGACGAAGACCGTAAAAAACCGTCCTCCAGCGCGATATAAGGCAGCCCCCAGCGCTGGCACAACACGCGCGCCTGCGCAGAAGACTGCTTGTAGCCGATACCGGCAATCGCCTTGAGCCCCTTCGGTGCCTTGCTACCCCGGCGCCACAGCCAGAAGGGCGGGCCCTCGGGCCCAAGAAACTGCGGCAGGTGCAGCACCTTCCAGGCAACCCACTGCGACATGATGCCGACCCAACCCGGGCCGTCCACCAGTGCTTGCAAGGCCACTGCTGCCGGCGCTTCAATACGGTTCATGGCACCCCCCGCCACATGCCACGCACCGGCGGGAACGGCACCCAACGCTTGCGGCGCAGGGCAAAGCCATTGTGCAGGTACAGCCGTTTGGCCCGCGGGTTGTTCAGCGGCACTTCCAGTTCGACCTCGGTAAAGCCCAGCTTGGCCGCATGCGCACAGCACGCCTGCACCAACGCCGCCCCCATGCCCTGTTGGCGAGCCGCCTTGCTCACGCGCAGCCCATACAACAAGAACGGGTAACGCCACTCGCGCAGCTCGCTCAGGCAAAACCCGGCAAAGCGCACCCAGCCACTGATTAGCCCGAACTCGCGAATGAACGGCCGCCAGTGCAACGCAAATGGCCCACGCCCGTCATGCTTCAAGGCGGCAAAGCCCAGCGCCTGCTCGCCTTCGAATGCCAGCAGCACGCGGTCCCAGTGGATGGCCCCGCCCAGCAGGCGATAGCGGCAAGCAGGGTTACCGATCAGAAACGCCAGCGAACCGCGCCCCTGGGTCAGCAACTGGGCCAAGGCAGGGTCTGCGGCACGCTCCGGCGCCAGGTCCGATCCCAGAACGATGCGCACCACGTCGTCAGGCTACCCCAGCCACGGCACTGTGCGCCGCTTGGCCCTGTGCGGGCGCCTGGGCGTGTGCCAGCAGCGCGCTGGACAGCTTGTGCACAGCGATGGGGCACGCTTGGCTGCCAGGCTGGCGCCGGTTGGACCAGATCAGGTAGTCAGTGTCGCCGGCCGGCGCGCCGACCGCCTGGTAAACCTCGGGCAGGATCGGTACATGGTCACCAAAGAAGCACAGCAGCGCCTCGTTGGGCTGGCTCAGTAACGTTTCGCGCAGCATGCCAAGCATGCGATCGGCATTGCCGATATGCCGCAGGTAAGGCGCCAGGTCTTGCATGCCCGGTTGCAGCGGGCGGTCGAACCAGGCCGGCAGCTCGTGCTCGGCCACGCTTTCCAGGTGCAGCGGCCCGTGGTTTTCCATGGTGACCGCGTGGATGAACAACGGCTGAGTACGCCCAGGCGCCTCCAGCAGTTCACGAATTTTCTGCGCCACCGCACAATCGCCAATGAACGGCCCAGCCTTTTGCGACGGGTTGAACGCGCGCACATCGATGAACTCATCGAAGCCCAACGCCGGCAGCACTTTATTGCGGCCGTAGAACCCACCGTCATACGGGTGAATGCACACCGTGCGATAGCCCAGCGCCTTCAGCCGCGAAGCGATGCTCGGCAAGCCCCGGCGCGCCAGTACGCGATAAGGGTTGAAACGGTGCACGCCAAGCCGCTCGGACGGGATGCCCGTGAGGTAGGCAAACTCGGTACGTACCGTGTTGGCCCCCCACGCCGCTACCTGCAGCTTGCCGCGCGCAAGCGCCTGGCTGGCCAGCACGTCATACTCGCCCAGCACCTCAGCCCGCACGCCAGGCCACAAGCCACGCACATCAAAGAACGACTCGCTCTGCACCGACACCAAGTCCGCCAGCCCATTCCCCGTGGGAGCGGCTTTACCCGCCAATGCGCCAGCCGCCCCGACACTACCCTCACAAGCAAACGGCGACCCCAACCCAGCCTGATCAACCGGCGCCCGCGCCGCCCAAAAATACCGCCACAAACTGGCCGCCAACCCCCAGCCCCGCACATCGCGCTCGGCATCAAAGCTCGGCACCACCCGACGATGCCCCAACCGCAGCAACCCCAGGCCAATCACCACCGGCAGCAACGCCTCAACCCGCGCCCCCGGCACCTCGAAGCGCAACCCCGCCCACAGGTAAACCAGAAACCCGACCGCCAGCACTGCCGCCTTGCCAAACCCAAAGAACGGCAAATACAACCGCGGAAACTTCACCGCATCGCTGAAGTACTCGAAATCCGCACACACAAACGGTTCGCGCAGCGAGTGGTACTTCGAGTTGCTCACCAGCACGATCAGCACCCACAGCAACAGCAGGTTCACGCCACTGAACAGCGGCCGCGCGGTCAGCGCATACAGCAACCCAAACCCCACGCACCACAACCCCACATGCAGCATCCAGCAGTCAGCCGGGCGGCGCAGGGCAGGGCGGGGTATCAACAAGCGTTCGACCAGCACGGTCAGCATCAGGCCGATCAACGCAACCGGCAGCAGAGAAACATCAATCACTGTACTTCAGCCCACGCAGGATCATCGAAGAAAGCCACTGCGGGATCAGCCCCAGCAGCCAGGTGCCCAGGTTGAGCGGGAACGGAAAACTGATACGCGCCTGGTTAGCAGCCAGCCCACGCTTGATGCGCTTGGCTGCTTTTTCGGCGGTCCACAAAAACGGCTTAGGCCCCGGCATTTCGAAGCACATCTTCGATTCCACGTAGCCCGGCACGATCACATTCACCTTCACCCCTTCCGGCGCCAGCCAATCGCGGATCGCTTCGCCATACACCCGAATCGCCGCCTTGCTGGCACTGTAGGTAGGCGTCACCGGCAGCCCACGCCAGCCCGCCAGCGAGCTGAACAGCGCAATCTGCCCATGGCCCCGGCTGCGCATGGCTGGCAGCGCCGCTTCCACGGTGGCCAGCGCCGCCATCACATTCACCTCGAGCAACGCCCGGCTGTCGTCCCAGCACTCGGCCTCGCCATTGGCGCCCACTGCCGTGTTGAGCCCGGCACCGACCAGCACCAGGTCCGGCTGATGCGCCTCGCTGACCCGCCGCACCATCGCCCGCAGGCCATCCAGGTCGCGCACGTCGATGGCTTCCAGCAGTACCTCGGCGCCCAAGGCGCGGCACTGCTCGGCCATCTCATCCAGGCGGTCCAGGCGCCGGCCTTGCAGAATCAGCGTCACGCCCGGCGCGGCATAGGCAGGCGCCAGCGCGCCGCCGATGCCGCCGGTGGCGCCGGTGATGAGGATGCAGCGAGGTGAAGCGGTGTGGTTCATAGGTATTTTTCGATTCTTGAAGTTTTCGCCATCAGCACTTCGAGGCAATTGGTGACCGCCATGTCGATGCCGCAGCCGGTGTAGAAACCGCCGTTGACCTGGGTGGTGTGGATGACTGTGTTGCGAAAACGATGAAAGAGCTTGATGTCTGGCATGTCCGGGGATTGCCAGAAATCGGCCAGCGCGCCTTGGTGGGTCAGACCGGGCATGGCGTAGATTGGGTCGGCCAGCGTGATGGTTGGGCGGCCGTGGAGGATGGCTGATGCGCCGGCGGTGCTATTGATGGTAATCATGCCGGTGATGTGAGAGAGCAATGTCGGCATGTGCCCGCTCTCCATGAATACGACGCGGTCTGCCACATCGTACTCGCGCGCCAGCGCTTCGGTGACCTTGCGGTAGTTGACCAGCCCTGGTGTCAATGGGTGGTTTTTGATCAACAGGCGTGCGTTGAACGGCGCGTTCAGCGAAAACGAGTCGATCACATGCCTGATGACCTGGGTCATGTTGGAGAATGGCGAGTGATCGCGAATCTGCGCATCACTGTCCAGTTGCAGCGGGAGTAAGAACGTTGGTTGGCGCTCACGGGCAACATCGGCCACGAGTGCGTCGTCGCGGCTGCGAGCGAGCAAAAGACGCAAGCCCTGGCGAATGAACCCCGCGTATTCCACTGCCGCGTTAAACGGCGCGTGGGTCTGGTATTTCGGGTAGAACAGCGGGTTCAACGCTCCGCTGGCGTGATACAGCACGTCGTGTGCCGCGCGGGCGGTAAAAGACAGCTTGAACGCGTTGCCGTTCTGGTAGCGGGGGATGTACTTGCCCACTTCGCGGTACCAGTCGGGGTCCCTTGGCAAGCGCGAGTTGTTATTGACGCCATCGCGCTCCAGGGTGATCCAGTACGGGCGGAAGTAGCCTTCCTCGAACACGTGCACACGAATGCCCTGCAACCGGGCCAGCTTCACTGCGGTGCGGTGCACGGGGCGGCAATCGCCGAACAGCACCAGGTCGGTGATGTCGAGCTGGCGAAAGACATGGGCATACCAGGCATCCAGGTCTTCAGCCTTCTGCGGGCAACTCATGTTTGGGCCATCAGCACCGTAAAGTTCGTCACCGACATTGAAACGTACACTGTGCACAGTTTGGCCAATGTCACGCAGCCCTTTGGCCAGGCGGCTGAAGAAAGGCGAACTGACACCCTGCAGGAACAGAAAATTGTGCGTAGGGATGCGCAGCAGTGGACCACGCGTCGCCCTCGTATTCAGCCGGTCGGGCGCTTCATGCCCAACAAACTGCTCAAGCGTCGTTTCAAGTCCTGCCATCTGGAGATTGCTCCGAGCTGCGGTAGCCCATGCCAATGTTGTAATTCGTAGAGAGTCTGTTCAGCAGTGGTAAAACGATTGGTGATGCGACTGACGTAGGTGGGGTAGAGCAAAAGTGTTCCCGCTACCAGTTGATCGAGTGTCAATTTTCGCGACCTTCGCGCTTGAACCTGCGGTTCCAGTTCACGATCGTCGGTTAGCCCCCAGCCGGCATAGAACGGCTGCCCGTAGGTCGTTACAGGTACGCCGCGCAACAGCGCTTCGAAACCCGACTGCGACGTCAGTACATGCAATTCGTCAACCACTTCCAGCAACTGCTGCAGCGGCGTGTTGCCAATCACCTCATTGCACCAGTGAACTGTTTGCGCTTCGTCATCGCCCTCGGGTCGTGTGCCGGCGAGTACCTCTGGGTGCGGCTTGTACAGCACCCAGGCCAAGGGATTGGCCTCACGCACTGCACGTAGCAGTTGGAGGTTGCTGCGAATGCGCGCGCTGCCGTAGCGAATGGAGGCATCCCCCTCGACCTGGCCGGTGACGAGAATGACGCGTTGCGCCGCTGGAGGACGCTGCCAGGCAGTACCGGGTAGATTGTATTTGGTCAGGCCAGCACTACAGATGGCCATGCGCAGGTCTGCGGCGCGACTCAGGAGGGCGTGATCAAAGCTGCCGCTGGCGAGAATCTGCTCCAAGCGAGAGGGGCGAGTAGCGTCGTAGTAGATGCCCAGGTCATCAACCACCCATGACAATGGTCGTGCTTTACCTGCGCCCAAGCCGACAGAGCGCAGAAAACCGTCTTCAACACGGTTGACCTGTTGTGGGTGGGCATGGAGTTCGGCGTCGTGTTTACAGCCCCAAGAGACGACGGGTAGCGACGGCGAAAGAGGCTTTTTTGGTTTGATGAAGCGAATCGCGCTGCCGTCGAAAAACAGTTTAGCCAGTGGCATTTTCCAGCGACTGAAACCACAGATTTGTACTTGTGGGGGCATCAAGCTGCGGTGATGTCGCTGTAGGCCTAGCCAGTTAATGAGTGCTTCTGGCGTGCAAGAGTCGCCGCGCTCCGGACAGACATATCGCGGATAGCGCACCAAACTGGCATGGATCAACTGTGCCAGACACACGGGTGTGCGTCGATGAGGGGCAGGGAGGCGATCATCTGTCAGTCCCCAGCCGGCATAGAAGGGCATGCCCCACGTATGTACCTGCACGTTCCAGAGCAGGGCGTCGAAGCCCAGTTGCGAGGTCATTACGTAAACTGCTCGTACGCGCGGCATCAACTCAGCGGGATGAATGTTCTGAGCAAGGATCCGAACCCGCGGGTGCTTGGCCACTTCGGTCAAGTCAAAGTGTCCTGTTTTTCGGCGTGCGACGACGTCGGGATGCACTTTGAGCAAGATGGTGTGTTGGGGGTAGCGGGCTAACGCCGCATCGAGCATCGCCGTGAAGTCGGCGGGCCCAGCACCTTGAAGTGAGGCATCGCCCCGGGTTTGGTCGGCGACCAGTACACAGTCGTTCGGAAGTGTCGGTGTCTCGATTCTGGCGTCGTTGTATTTTGATACCCGATTTCGCTGCCATAGTGCCTGAAGAGAAAGTGCACGCGCATGTTCTTCGGGCGAGAGTGGCTCGAAGATGAGTTGCTCCAGACGAGAAGGGTGCCCGGAATCGTAATAAACACCGACGTCATCGACGATCAATGAGAGTGGTGGGTCGTCCGCACCCAAACCGACCGAGCGAAGGAAGCCATCCTCCAGAGTCAAGACAGGTTTGCCCGCTTTCTTAGCCTCAGCAATGGCCTGAAGTGCGCTAGGTTTACGGCCCCATGCCATTACCCAGTCCGTTTTCAGGACATCACCCACGACACCGCTCTGCAGCGAAAAATCAGGCAGCAACGAGGGCAAAGTAGTGATCTGCTGAGCTCCCTTTGAGAGGATCAGCAGGCGTGGGCGAGGCAGAGCATCATCCATAAACGTGGAGCGGCGTTCCATGCGTCGGACAGCTGAGGGCTAAAAGCCCTTAGGGTCCAGTGAATTTTGAGGTCGCGAATCTTAATACAAATTCACGTTCATAGGATGACCCAAGCCGAAAATTTCCGATGAAACCCGAAGATTCCTACTGTTCCCCACGGATGACATCAAAATGATATCTGTTCACAGCAGAGTCAGCAGGTACTCGTATTTTTCTAGCAGCAGCGGCATGCGATTCTGCTCTTGGTATTCCTTGATGGTTTCTGGGCGCAGGCAGTGGTAAAGCGCTGTCTGCAAGAAGACATAGCGCTGGTTGCGTAATGCGTCTTCCTGGTCGAAGTGGGGAGCCAGCGCTTCGCGGTAGGCTTTTTCGAATTGGGCTTGAGCTAAAAGGAACTCTGACATCTCCTTACGTCGGAATAGGCTACCTAGATAGGCGCCGCCGTCGAACCCGATCCTTCCAATTTTGGCCTCACTCCAATCGATGAGATAAAGGCGACGCTTGCGTATGAACAGGTTTTTGCGCAAATAGTCCATGTGGCTTATGCATCGGGGGCTGCGCCTTGCCTGAGATGCCAGCGTGCGAATTACGGGGGCAAATGCTCTGAGGCGCTGCGCCAGCCCGGTAAATCGGGAGTCTTCGCGAGCCAAACGCTCTAGCTCAGGCAGGCAACGTGCGAAGTTGAAACGTGGGCGCAAGAGGAACCAAGGACGGAAAAAGTCCATGCTCCATAAGAGCAGGGTCTGATTTCGTGGCATTGCCTCGATGTAGGCGCTACTTCGTTCCTCTTGCTCGGCGATGCCTCGCCCCAAATGGCGGCCGATGGATTGCATACGGGGAGGGCGCCCTCGAATGTAGCGAGTGAAGATCAGGCTTTCCCATGGTGTCTCGATCACGCCTAGGCAGGGCGGATAGCGGAAATAGACGCTGCCTTGGAGCATCCCCTCAGCGCGGTGGAATCGTGCTTCCTGACTGCCAATGAATGCCACCTTGCGTATCGATTTCTCCACTACATCCATCGGTTTGCCGGTGATGGGGTCAATCAGGCGATGGAACCGAACATAGTTGACGAATGAGGCATTCGACTCCAGGTCGCGGCTGTGAATTGTCAGGGGGAGCCCGCCCCACTGGGGCATCAAGGTGTGGATATGGTGCTCGAGTGAAGCTCGCTGCCAGCGGAAGAAGGTCTTATGTTGGGCAGAGGGCTGGGTAGGGGCAGTCATTAGCTGTAGTCAGGTATAGCCGGCGGTCCGACCTGTATTTTTGAGGGGGCGGTATGCTGCGTCATAAGAGAACCACGCACAACGAAAAGTTTCGCAGCGCAGTCAATCGCTTGATGGCACAAGGCTAGTCTGAATGCCTGATTTTTGGGCGAAGAGGGCGTAGGATGAAGCCTGAAGCCCAGTAGTCTGATTCCGGATCGTTCAGGAGAGCTTATCTTTGCTTAATGTTGCAAACCCCTTAATATTCGTGCCCTTGCAAACCTGCAGCATTCAGGGACGGACATGAATCATCTCACCATTGCCAAAGAAGCCCTCATCGCTCAAGCCCAGGCTGTCAGTCAGCTGGCTGACCGAATCGACGGGGAGTTTCAGAGTGCTGTCGACCTCATTCTTGCCTGTAAAGGGCGTACGGTCGTCTGCGGTATGGGCAAGTCCGGGCTTATCGGTCAGAAGATGGTAGCCACCTTCGCGTCTACCGGGACGCCCAGTTTCTTCCTTCATCCGGCTGAGGCCTTCCATGGCGATTTGGGAATGCTCAAGCCAGTCGATGTGCTTATCCTGATTAGCTACAGCGGCGAGACCGAAGAATTAATTAAGCTGATTCCTAGTCTGAAGTCTTTTGGTAACAAATTTATTGCAATGACTGGCAATGGGCAGTCAACACTAGCTCGGCATGCTGACATCTGGCTGGATATCTCTGTCGAGCGAGAAGTATGTCCGAACAACCTTGCACCCACCACTTCCACCATCGCCACCATGGCCATGGGGGATGCATTGGCAGTTGCATTGATCGAGGCCATCCAGTTCAAACCGATGGACTTTGCTCGTTATCACCCTGGCGGTAGCTTGGGCAGAAAGCTCTTGACTCGTGTGTCAGATGTTATGCACAGCCCGGCGCCCTTCGTCAGTCCGTCCACCAGCTTCCATGACTGTCTGCTGATGATGACGCAGGGCCGCCTTGGCCTCACGTTGGTGAGTGACGAAGGGCGTCTGGTAGGGATCGTCACTGACGGAGACCTGCGCCGCGCTTTGCTAGATAACCCGGGGGTGGTAGGGGAGAAGGTTTCGGCGTTCATGACGGCTACTCCACACGAGATTGCCTCTGATGCGTTGATATCTGAGGCTGAAGGATACATGCATGAAAACAAGATCCGCGCGTTGGCGGTGAGAGATGCTTTGACGGGCGAAGTGAGCGGGATTGTGGAGATTTTTGACTGATCCCGAGGCATCAAAGGGCGTGTTTCAGCGTGTTCGAGCGCGCCTTTCGTCAATGGTTGTGAGCTGTAACATTGCGGTTGACCCTGATTTTTTGGAAACAGTGCTTGCCTGATACATAAACTGAAATATTCGGTGCTCTATGATCAATTCAGCTCAGTGATGACTATAGATCTTACAGTGTCGATATTCGGAGGGTCAGGATAATGTTTCTTGTTGCCTTATTCGCGATCGCAATGGTTTTTCTCTGCTCCAGCCTTGGGTGGTTATTGCATTTGGATGACTGTGAGGACTTTTAATGTCCAGTCGAGGGGGTGCCCTTGACTTGAGCTAGGTACGCCCTGATACTCGTAGCTTTGCGGGCTTCGAGGTTTGGGTTTGGTATGGCGGTGAAATCAAAAAAAGTTGTACTAGGCTGTAATGTGAGTGATGCATTGTCGGATATTGGTGCATACAACTACTTTATGGTTGATCATTCGGCCTATCCTTCCTGTGATAACCTACTACATGTAAGTCGAAAAGACCCTGGCGCTAAAGAGTTGGTAGTTGCACTCGCCAATGCGGGTTTTAGTCTTTATAAATCGGAAGAGCATGTTTCCAAATTTGTTAGGAATAGCGAAATCGCTAATTTCTGGCATCGAGTAAAGGAAGGTGACTTTCTAACCTCAGACGGTCTGGTTTATCAGGTCGATCTTCCGGCAAATCCAGCGGTTTCTAAGCTTTTGGTTGTTTTTTCCTCCATTGGTGAGGACATATTTATGTCTAGCCTGATGAGGATGTTTACCTTTAATTTTAAATCTATTGCTAAGTATATTCCAGCTGATGCCGCTGTTTTGCGAATTGCTGATGTTGGATCTGTGGTGGGAAGCTTCTATCTGAATAATAATTCGGATCGGACGTTCGGTGATCGTGTGACGGCCTTGATTCACAAGGTGAGTGATGATCTGAGGGTCTCTGCGGAAAACGTGACGTTGTACGGAGCGTCCAAGGGCGGAACCGCTGCGCTATATCATGGCGTCACAGGCGGGTTTAATGCGGTTGTTGTAGATCCAATAGTCTCAGATGAGTATTATGAGAGAGTTTTTGCTGACTCACATTTTACGCAGGGCACTTTTCCAGAAACTAAACAACAAACGTTCTCAAGGATTCTTGAGTCGGACAGGCTGTTGAAGCAGAAGATTTCGATTATCTATTCAGCTCGTTCGCCGCAGTACAGTTACATTGGTAGTATTGTTCGTGAGTCAAAGCTGGGAAGGCAGTTCAATTATTTGAACTCGTTGAACCCTTTGATTAATGACCATCCTGATGTGGGCGTGCAGACTGTGAATATTGCTGTAATGCTAATCAATATGTCCATGTATCATCTTAAGCCAGACACTTATAATATCGAGGTTGTTTAACGCCTATTGGCGACTGCGTTCATTGCATGGGGTGGGGCCATCGGTGATGGCCCTGTTCTATTTAGTAGGCCTTGCCTGCTTTGTAGTAGTTCTCGAAGCAGAAGTTTGTTGCGTCAATGTACCCCTCTGCGCCCCCGCAGTCGAAGCGTTTGCCCTTGAACTTGTAAGCGATTACGCAACCGTTTCGTGCCTGTTTCATCAGGGCGTCAGTAATCTGAATTTCGCCCCCTTTTCCAGGTTCAGTATCTGCGATGATGTCGAAGATGTCTGGAGTGAGTATGTAGCGTCCGATAATCGCTAGGTTGGACGGTGCGTCCTCCGGTTTCGGTTTTTCGACCATATTGGTGACGCGGAAGATATCGTCACGGATCATATCGCCAGCAATAACTCCGTATTTATGGGTCTCTTGCGGGTCGACTTCCTGAATCGCAACGATTGAGCAGCGGAACTGTTTGTACAGTTTAACCATTTGCGTTAAAACACCATCACCTTCAGGGTTGACGCACAGGTCATCTGCCAGCACGACGGCGAATGGCTCATCACCGATCAGGGGGCGGCCTGTCAAGATTGCATGGCCTAAGCCCTTCATCTCAGTCTGGCGAGTGTACGAGAAGCTGCACTCCGAAAGCAGCCGACGGATACCTACCAGGTATTTTTCCTTATCGGTACCCTTGATTTGATTTTCCAGCTCATAGCTGATGTCGAAATGGTCCTCAAGGGCACGCTTGCCGCGGCCAGTGACAATGGAAATTTCGCTTAAGCCAGCGTCCAGTGCTTCTTCCACGCCGTACTGGATGAGAGGTTTGTTTACAACCGGCAGCATTTCCTTAGGCATTGCTTTGGTGGCTGGCAAAAAACGAGTGCCGTAACCAGCGGCCGGAAATAAGCATTTCTTGATCATGAGTAACCTTAAATTGAGTGGCGCGAAATCTCAATGACTAGAGTTTTCGGTAGAGTGAATCATTTGAAAATATCATTCAGTACGTTGCCGAGCCGCAGGCCAGCGGCCAATAGTCGCTCGTCAACGATTTCCATACTTTCCTTGTAGTAATCCTTATCCAAGGAAATGGGGCGTCTAGATTTAGCTAAAGCATAGTTATCTCCATATATTATGCGTTTGGCAATGTCATGGCTCTCCATTGCCCATTGTTCTGGAGTGCCTTGTTGCACGGTTTTGTGTTTGGCAAGTAGTCGTTTAGCTATGGACTCGGGGCTCTGCTTAGAGCTTCGTATGATGATGGTATCCCAAACTTTGTGGAGTTCCCATTTCTGTCGGCTGGGCTGGGTGCGCATCGCGCCGGTTTCTTGTATCCCATGCAAAGGTTGGTGAACGTCTCCAATGTAGTGGACGAGAAACTTCAGAGCGCGCTGTTGCTCTATGGGGTCGGAGTCTTCGTGTCTGCCATCCTTTAATTCGCTCTCGGCTTTCAGGATGCCATAGACAACACATTTGTACTTCCCAGAACAGTCGCGTTTAGCCGAGTAACTTGTAGCTTTGAATGGGATTTTAACAACGTGGCTGATCTGAGGGCCAGGCTCTTTACCGCGAATTTTGTCGGCCCATGATGCAATGTCGGATATTTTGCCATTGGCATCTCGATGCATGATGATATCAATGCCGGCCCTGGCTTCCGGGGTGAGTTGTTGCTCGGCAATTAGGGCCACGACTTTGTGTCCTTCGACACCCCAACCGAACGAATGCTGGCAATAGGCCATGGAGAGGAGTGCGATAAGGGCTATTTTAAATCGATTGAGCATTTGGCCTCCTTTGGGCTGCCCAGAAAAGTCAATAAGCAGGCGCCATTAAATTGACGCACATTATCCTTTCCTGTTTAATTCATTGCGTGGCTAGGGTATCATTCATCGAAGATGAAGCAAGTCCGAATGAGAAGGACATCACGTTTTGAAAATTTCAGGGCTTTTAGTTTTCGCCGTTTCATCGGGTTGGAGCGTTTAGTAGAAATGGATAGCAGGCGATAATTAGATTCTTCTGATATTGGATTCATGGATTTAAGCATTTTAAAAGGGTTTGGGATGACTGAAGTTGTGAGTGTCGACGATTCGTTGCGGCTGTCTGAAGTTCTTCGTGTGAGCGGGAAGAGAAAGGTTCAACTGCTGGGGCATGATTCGGATAATCTGAAGCTTCTCCGTACGCAAATTTTTTCCCAGATCAAGTCGACAGGCGGCCGTCAGGTCGAATGGTTCGAGGCTCTACCAGAAGCTCTAGAAGGGGTTCTACAAGAGGCCTTGCCAGACGGTTTGCAGGCTGAGGATGGCGCGTGCCTGACCGTTTCGTTGTTTGCAGGCATTCCTGCTGACGTTTTCCTGATGTTCGATCTGGCGGACCGACAGCACCTCAATCAAATCCAAGCTGATGGTAAGTCAGCCCTTAGCAACTTTAAGAAAATTCTTGTTCCAGGGCAGTGGATGGCGCGCAGTCTGCTGGGCGACAAAAGGCTCGGCTTAAAGGCCACAGATGTTTTGGTTGTGGGGTCTCCTAGGATTGACTATCTAAGATCGCTGGCTGAGCAAGCCGGCGAGACGGGTGAGAGAACGACTCCCCGTGTTCTTTTTGCCCCGATTCACAGTAACTGGTTTGACGCGGCCGGAAACCCTATGAGCTCTAGCTCGGGTCTCCAGCAATACCTAGAGGAGCTTGGGCATCACTGCGAGCTAACCGTTTCCGAGGACCAGCGAAATAAGATCAATAAACGGCCAGTAACGCGTGAGCTGATAGACGCTGATATTGTTATAACTGACTACACGTCGGTCGCATATGAGGCGTGGGCTCTAGGTAAGCCGGTGATTTTTCCACGGTGGATCCTCGGGGATGCCATCTTGGAAAAGGCGCCAAACTCTGCAGAGGCGGAAATCTATCGGCGAAAACTGGGCTACCATCCTGAGAGTTTTGATGCGTTGCTCGAACTGATAGTTGCTGGCAGCAAGCTTGAAGTGAGCGCCGAGGTCAAAGATTTTTGCCGCGATTATTTGAGCAATTTTGAAGAGTCAAATAGCGCCAGTAAGATCTGTGTTCATCTGGAATACCTAAGTGATCCGCAATGGGAAGAGCGTGAAGAGAAAACGCTTGCGGATATTGAGCGATATTTGAAAGAGCATCAGTGGGCACAGGCCGAGTCTGCGCTCATGAGCTTGGTTTCGGTTTATCCTGAGGATGCCAGTCTCAATAATAAATTGGCACTTGCTTACCAAGGGCAGCACAAGTGGTGGCAAGTAGTTGCCACACTGCAAGCTGTTGTTCGCGTAGTGCGCAATAGCGCAGACATTTATCATCGATTGGGTGTTGCTGAGAAAAAAATGGGGCATTTCCGCTCCGCGGCGAACGCCTATGAGCATGCTATTTTGCTGAGTAAGGCAGTGCCTGCGGAGTGGTACTACCGCCTTGGCTACTGCTATGAAACACCATGTCATGAGGGGCCGGCTGACTTGCCTGCTGCTATCAATGCCTATCAAAAAGCCTGTGAGCTGGACAAAAAGCACAATGCGGGTAAGTTTGGTATAGGCGTGTTTCATGCCGCCGCTGGTCGTTGGTCCAGAGCAAATGCTTCGTTTACCGAGCAATTGAACTTGGTGAAATTTGACTTCGATCTGCATTTCCGCCTTGGTCGTGCCCAGGAACGATGCTATCTATGGGCTGACGCTGAAGTCTCGTTCCGGAATGCCGTTGGATTGCGGATGAAATCGGCTGAATCGCATTTCCGACTTGGCTTTACTCTGGAGCGTCAGAATAAGTTCGAAGCAGCCCTTTCTTCGTATAAGTACGCGATTACGCTCGGCGGAAAAAATATTGCCGAGTGGCGTTATCGGGCTGGTATTCTGCTCATGGAGTTGGGTAGGTTAGACGAGGCCTGTAATCTGTTTATGTCGATGCAGGGTAGCGGGGCTCACCAAGACTTTGACAGAAAGCGATATGAAGCATCGCTAATGTCAAATCGTATCGATACCATCAAAGCCGAGTTGGCCGACAACTCGGAGAAGAGTAGTGTTTGGTATGAGTTTTATGAGGCTAATCTACAGCTTGGGATGGCCGGCGCGGCAAGAGATAGCTTGGCAAATGCAGTGCGTTTCGCCCAAGAAGAACAAGTTCAGAAGCTTGTCTCTCTTTCAGGTTCGTTAAACACGAAGCTCGCCGAAGTTCAGTTTATTGAAAGCCGTTTGGAGAGAGATTGCACCCAGCCGGCCACTTGGATCTCCTACAGCAAGGCCCTTGTAGTCGTCGGGCAACTGGCAGCCGCGGCTGAAGCGATCCAGCAGGCTATCTGGCGTACGAATCAGCATGAAGCTGGTCTGTATTATGAGCTCGGAAGATTGTTGGCTCTCTCTGGTGCGATTGACAAAGCTTGTGAAGCGTTCCGTTCGTACAAAATTATCCAGCGTCCGACCAGTGCTTATGAAGACAAGTTCCTCACCGACAGCACGCTCAACTTCCATGCTACGTATAAAGAGTATATCGAGCTACTGCCGGTAATGGATGATTGCATCCTCTATGAGGTGCATAATGGGTCATCAATGGCGTGTAACCCGCTTGCAATTTTTGAGCATGTTCTCGCTAGTGAGGAATATGCCAATCATAAGCATTTCTGGGTGATTAACGATCTTACTAAAGTTGAGCAAAGATTTAGAAATTTAAAGAATGTATTCTTTGTCAAGCGGGGGAGTGCACTCTACCTTCGTTTGATTGCTTCGTGTAAGTATCTGATTTGTAACGGTACCTTTGCAGAGTACTTTGTCCGGAAGCCAGGTCAGCAGTACCTGAATACCTGGCATGGAACTCCGCTGAAGACGCTTGGCCGCGCAATGAATACGCCGCCGTACACGCGTGCCAATACGGCGCGTAACTTCCTGCACGCAACTCATTTGATTTTCCCTAATGAGCACACTCGCCTAACTCAGATTGAAGGTCATAGCATTGATCGGATTGTGAGCGGCGCTCAGTTGATTAGTGGTTATCCACGAAATGATCAGCTTTACAAGATTGACCAGGAAAAGCTTTACGAAGTTCGTCGGACTTTGGGTATTTCAAGTCGCAAACCAGTTGTCCTGTTTGCGCCTACGTATCGCGGTAGCTGGAATACGCCTGAGCTAGAAGCTGAGGTGCTGATTGAGCAGTTGAAGAGCATTATTTCGGATGATTACACTTTGCTTTTCCGAGGCCATCATTTGGTCGAAAAGCAGCTCGTTGAGATGAAGTTGCCAGTAAAGCTGGCTCCACAGTCGATTGATACTAATGCCTTGTTGCCCGTCGCAGATGTTCTGATTTCCGATTATTCGTCGATCATTATTGACTACATGACGCTTCAGCGTCCTGTCCTCCACTTTATTCCTGACTGGGATGAGTATAAGTCCGAGCGCGGGCTGTACTTCGAGCGCAGTGACTTGCCGTGGCCACAATGCCAGACGACAGATGAGCTCCGCGGCTTGATTCATAGTGCGTTGAATGATCCAGGCTTGTATGTCAATGCAACCTATCGAGAGTTCCATGAGCGCTTCTGTGGTGTTGAAGATGGTCGTTCGACTCAGCGAGTGGTCGAGTTTTTCTTCCAAGAAAGGGGAGTAGCGTCTCCGCGTAACGATAAAAAGCCGATTGTTGTACGATCCGCGCTTGGTACTATCAATGGTGTGGCGACTTCTGCAATTTCGTTAGTGCAGAATCTTGCTGCACAAGGCAAAGATGTAGTGCTCCTTCTCGATACAGTAGAGTTGCGTAAGGAGGAGGCTGGGTTTGACGCGATACGCAAACTCGAGGAAGTGGCGAATGTCATCTTCCGAAGTGGTCGGACTTCCATGAGTCTCGAGCAGCAATGGGTCTCTGATAAGTTCAACGCTGAAGGTATCTTCTATTCGCAAACAATGCGCGATGTGTACGAATCTGCGATGCAGCAAGAAGTCTATCGTGTGGTCGCGGGCCTAGAGGCTGAGATCAGTGTTGATCACCAGGGCTATCACCCATTCTGGGCGGGTTTCATGGCGGCTATTCCAGCTAATCGTCATTTGATTTACCTCCATAATGATATGCTGGAGGAGTCAGAGAAGCGTCTTCCTAATTTGCGAAAAGTTTTTGAGTTTTATAGAGACTATGATGCTTTCCTTAATGTGTCTGAAAGCTCAATGCAAACCAATCGTGATAGTTTCAAGGGTATAAATCCTGGGATCGTTGATCAGTTCCATCTCGTTAGAAACGGCTTGGATGTAAATCGAATTATCACTGATGCAGAATTGGAGCCTGATGACGCTGGTTATCATTTGCTTAAATCTGATCCGCGATTCAAGATTGTCAACGTGGCGCGCATGTGGCCCGAAAAAAACCAAGTAAGACTTATCGAGATGGTCAAGTTGCTCGTAGAAGAAGGGCATGATGTTGCTCTTTATATACTTGGTACTGGCCCGCTTCACGCGGAGTTGGAAAATCTGATTAAAGAGCTTGAGCTGAAGGATCGAGTGGTACTGCTTGGCGTTCAGCGCAATCCTTTCCCGTTCGTGAAGGCTTCGCAGTGTCACGTGCTGTCTTCAGACTACGAGGGGCAGGGTATAGTTTTGCTTGAGGCGATGACGTTGGGTGTTCCCTGTGTCTCCACTGATATCCCTGGCCCTGACAGTGTATTGGAGAACGGTTTGGGTATACTCACCCCGTTGACTCCTGAGGGCTTGGCTGAAGGTGTTAAACAAGTTATCAAAGGGGAGTTTATTCCGCGACCGTTTGATGCTCGCGAATATAACGCGGTCGCTTATGGGGACTTTGCACTCGCTGCCCAGTAACGAAAAAACGCCGGGTTTTGTCCCGGCGTTTTTTTTGGGGGGGGGGAGGGGCGCCGAGCTTATTCTAAGTGCCCCTTCTAATGCTGGCTTATTTTACTTTTTGATCGCAGCGTTTGGGTTGGGTTGCAGTGTGAATGTCTTCGGTTTGAAAACTTCGATCTCTGCCGCGTCAATTGAGTGCTGTAACTCGGTGCAAAACCTCCCCGCATCTTTAAAGCCTATTTGGCATATCTTGCTGGGGGCGTAATTCCACCACTGCAGTCGGAGCAGTTCGGCAATTATTTCCTCCGAGAACCGATACTTCAGAACTTTTGCAGGATTACCACCCACAACCGCGTAGGGGGGGACGTCCTTTGTAACCAGTGCACCTGCGGCTATCACGGCCCCGTCGCCGATGGTTATACCCATCCTCAATGTTACATCGCGACCAATCCACACATCATTTCCAATTTGCGGATAGGCCTTTCTGTCATATTTGTGCCAGTTGTACTGCTTTGTCTGCTCTTCGTTAGTGAAGTCGCGGACGAGATCGTTACCAGGCCTAAACGTGATGATAGAAGTAGTCACGAGGTCCATGGGGTGGTGAGAGTCAAGTATGACGAGGCCAGTCGAGATTGAGCAGTATCGCCCTACCGTCATTGATTCAGCCAGGGCTGAATATGAGTATGAGAGTGAACCGATGGAGCACAGGCCGGAGTACTTGCCTCCTCCTATGCTGCCTCTGTATGAGCCTTTGTAAAGAGCTGAGTGGCTCTCTATTGTCACTGCCCGCCAAGAAGGAATCGGTTGGTCAAGGGTCAGCCAGCCGTACTTTTTCTGCGACGGTTTCGGAGAGTTGAGTTTGAAAAGAATACGGTTATTCCAAAACTCTTGTGCCAGGGCTTGAGTTATTATCATTTTACTTCCTACTCATGCTGCGCGCCGGCAAGTGGCAACGTGGCGCGGTGTGGGGCCCGGCCAGCGTAGCCGAGCGTAGAGGTCGCCCGATGATCGAGTGCCTTTATAACTATGTCAATTATTCTTCTTAGAGCTAGAGAAGCCTCCGCACGGAGTTCTCAAAGTCCCAAGCCTATAAGGAGCAAATTCAAAGCGCTTAAAGAGTGCAGCATGGTCACCCAGTGGGCAACACAAACTTAATGCCCCGCCTGTTCACAGGTGGGGCATTAAGTACTTTAAACAGCGACCAAGGGAGGCGTGCCGCGGCTCGGTGCAAGAACTTTTTTTGCGATCCTGAGATTGCCGGATTCCCAGACCTCGTCTACCGCTTCCGCAATTAGCTTGTAGGATGAGCCGAGTGTGCGCCGGGGTAAGTAAGACTCCATAAACTGTAGAGTGCGTGCATCTGGGCAGGTGACCTGGCGGATCATGTCCACCATCTCATCAAAGCTGTTGGCATGCAGTCCTAGACGCTCATGGAATATATGGCTTTCCGCCGAGCCGAGATCGTCATACAGGTTGCCTTCACCAATAAGCCAAGACGGGAAGATTACAGGTTTACCCAGCGCCCACGCTTCATAAACAAGTGTGCCACGATCGGCGATAACAACATCCGCTTCGATGAGCTTTTCAAAAGTCGGTTTTTTGGACTCTCGTAGGTTTGGATGGAGCGAGACATCGTAATCGAAGAGCGTACGCAATCTATCTTCGTAGTGAAGAATGCCCGGATAGCTGGAAATCACGCCAGCTTTGCTTTCAGCGTTATGCGTCGGCGCCCACAAGACCTTAATCTTGCGGAAGGGGGAGAGTTTTCCGAGCTTCTCCGCCAGCGTTCGTTCTGACAAGTACTTACGCTGGGCAGCCAGCAGCGTATCGATTCGTGGCCAACCTACGACCTTAATCTGATTAGCCGACAATTCCACGCCACGGGTTGTGAGCAACTTACGCTTGAGCCAATCACCCGGCACGCAGACCGTTCGATACTTGTTGATCTCAAAGCCCCGTTGAGGGTCGCGTCGGGTCAGGTAATTCTTATCGGCAAGGCCATGAGACATCATGACGTGTGCACGTCGATAAATGAAAAACGTTACGTTCACCGCGCCTGCCCGTGTGACCACGGGCGCTTGCGTTGATTCCCAGTCGGGCAGCTGTGCGTCGATGCCCGCAGCAAATTCCTGCTCCAGCAAGCGGAGATTTTCGCTGGCAACGTAGGTGTAATGAACCTGTTTGCGGTCACTCATCGCATCCGACCTCAGGCGACCGCAGGGGTCGCTGGGTTTTTCAGGTGAGATTTGATCAAGCTGCTGGAGATCTCCGGAGTGCGAGACAGATATACGACTTCGCAAATGTCGTTAAGGAAGTCGAACTTGCCCTGCCAATCATCCCCAATCACAAAAATGTCAACATTATGCGCGATGATGTCTTCTCGCTTCTGCTCCCAAGTGAGTTCGGGGATGACGAGGTCTACGTGACGGCAGGCTGCTACGAGTTGGCTTCTGTCGGCGTAACTAGAGTACGATTTTTTGCCTTTGCCTTCGTTGAAGCTGTCCTCGGAGACGGCCACAATCAAGCGGTCGCCCAGGGAGCGTGCGCGCTCGAGCAAGCGAACGTGGCCGACATGGAACAAGTCAAAGGTGCCGTAGGTGATTACGGTTTTAGCACGAGTGCTCATGTGATCTTCCTGATTATGAGTCGATAAAATGTTATCGAATGGTTAATGGACGAAGTGCTTCAAAGACTGTTGATAAAGTCTTTACATTCCTCATCGACTTTGTAACGTGATCGAGACCACGTTACCCCGTGCTTGATGACTTTTGCCGGGATGCCGACCGCGAGTGTGCACGCGGGTACATCTTTCGTGACCACGGATGCCGCGCCTATTATCGCACCTTGGCAGATTCTATTGCCCGGCAGAACGATGACGCGCTTGCCAAGCCAGACGCGTGGTTCAATGATGGTCTGAGCGTCTTCAGAGTTGATCAGCTCAAGCGTGTCGATATCGACGATGCCATGGGCATCATGGCCTTGTATCACGACATCTTCACCAATCAGGCATTGCTTGCCAATACTGATACCGGTGCCATGCACAGCGATGTGCATACCCCGTGAGGTAACAGCATCGCCCACGCAAATTGACGGCTTGAGGTTGTTAAGGCGAATGTCAAACTTTCCTTCGCATTTCGCCCCAATGAATACCTTTGCGTGGCTCTGACGGAACATCACCCGGATCTGGGCGGTGTCACTGAGGATGACGAGTGTGCAGTTGACAACTTTCTTCTTTCCCAAGAACTTGATTTCGACATTCTTCTTTCGCTGGAGAATATCGTTGTAGATCTTGGCTGTGGTGAATAGCTTGCAGTTCGGCTCGAAGAAGTCCGGCAGTATCTGCTTGGCCGCCAACTCGCTCAGGGCATACTCCTTGATCGGGAGTGTGCGTGTCTCTACGTCCAGCATCGTATCGATGCTGGTTTCGGGAAACATTGATTTAAATAGCTTCTCAATCACTGGATTTTTCCTTGATCCTGGTCGTCTAGGCAAGCTTACGCACTAGGTGCGGGGCTGTGACGCTCCCACGGGGCGCTTTGGAATAGACGCTGATCGAAGAAAATCTGAGTCTGATTCTTATAGGTGGTGTCTTCTGCGCTGCCATTGCCATCGTTAAAGCAAATGAGCTTGTACTTGAAGCGCTCTTTGTTGACCACTCGGGAGATATTGGTGGGGCGAATGATGATACCTGGAGCATCTGCCTTGACCGCCAGGCCCGATGCGTAGGCAAAGTGGTGATAGAGGAATGACGTTAGGTTGATATCATCCGGACTACGGCGTTTGGCCGATCGTGTCAAGGTGAAGACTTCTGGGAATAGCCCTTCGATCTTTTCTAATACCGACTTTTTCAAGCAGTAGGGTACATGCCGATGGAGGTTTTTGGCTTCGTAACTCGGGAAAACAGTCCGTAGCAACTTGCGTGAGTTGCTAGCAGCGACCAAATAGTCTGGTGTCTCTTCGTTGATTGCGTCACCGGCCATTCCGTAAGGTTCGAAGTAGGCAAGTGAGCGCCCGATCTCATCGAAGAAATCAGTCGGCAGGCACGGCTGGCCTAGGACAAAATCATCGTTTAGGTAGATGAAGTTTTCGCTAAGTCCTGGTATCCGATGCAGGCAGGCTTCGATGGCGTGCGAGTTGAAGTTCGGAAGCACATCGGTATCTGGGAAGATCTCGTTGTGATCAACCCATACTACCTTTTTGTCATCGCGCAGCCATTCTGGTTTCTGGCAGTTAGAGACAACATAGATCTTGTTCAACCAAGGTGCGTACTTATTCAGCGAGCGTAGCGAATAGCGGAGCTCGTCGTTATTGGTATAGCGGTCTGGATCGAAGCCTTCTTCCGGGAAGGACTCTGTCCATAAGGTTTGCCAGTTTTCGTCTGTGTGGTTTACCCAGGTGTAAACCGCGTCGATGGTCTGATAATCCACGCGCTTGGCTTTGGGGGCGTAGATTTCTTCAAACATATCTATTGGGAAGCGGCGCTGCCATGCCCGGCCCGAGCGCATGGTGGCTTCACCCGTAGCGGCGAGGTCGTAGAGGTAGAAGTGCAGAACATGGGTCTCGCCAAGGATATTGCACAGTTCGACGACAAAATCTGGACGTTGCGCTAGCGCTGAACAGACTGCTTTCACATCAAAGCGGTCATCTGCACGCGAGGCTAGATTGAATCCACCGCCCAGGGTGTAGATTGTTACATTGGTCGGTGTGGATTCTTTTAGTCCGGCGATGAAGCTGATCAAGCCGTTGAGATACCCGCTCCACAGTACCAAGCTGTTAGGGTTGACGCCGTCCTCGGCGCCTATTCCAGCATTGAGATACTTGCGAATGTACTCCGGCAGCCCCAGGCGATTCACCTCTAAAAGGTCGACACTGCGTGTCACCGTCTGAGGTTTTGCTTCGGTCTTGGTGATAGCTGCAGGTGGAGCATCCTTGAAGACACGTTTACGAAACATGTCATAGAAAAACATGTTTGGGTCACGAAGAAATTTCCGTATTTTTTTGTACTTCACTGGCTTTTTATTCATTTAATAAAAATCTCAAACGTCGCTTGAAAGTATCGAATCTGTCTATGTGGCCTGGTTTGTTCTCGAAAAGCGCTGAGTAGTCGTCGACGCTTCGATCAGACAGGCGACAGGCTTCGATAAATTCTTCCAATAGGCTTTTGGAAATGTCGTCGCCCCAGTTCCTGTTGTGAGTTTCCACGAATCTTGAGTAATTAGATTCCCGTCTCTCTTTGTGCGCGATTACATTGGGTCGTTCATGATAAAGATGGAAAACAAAATCTTTGTTTAATAGAGCATCAAGAGAAAGGCGGCCTAGCGCGCGCCTGAACCCCGAGGTGAACAATGGCGAGCGCGCACTCCTGTTAGACATCATTTCTCTGCAGGGCTGCAATGATCCATAATGCTGCGCCAAACGCATCATGAAGTCGAAGTCTTCGTAACCATGCCCGCTGTAGGATTCGTTGAACTGGCCGATGGCAGCGTAGTCATCACTTTTCATCAAAGTGACGGACGAGGGGTTCGCCAGGTGCAGGAATTCTTTTCGAGAAAACGAGAAGTATTTTTCTTTCAGTAAAGCTGGGGTTGTTTTCCCCTTGCAAAGGTCTTTCGACCCTTTGGCCGTCAGATACATGCAGGGGAGGAAATAGAACGGGGAATGCCTAGCGGCTATAAGGTCCCTGTATTTTTCCAAGAGGGAAAAGTCGGGCCAAATGTCGACGTCTAGTAAGGCAATCAGCTCAGTGTTCACTACTTCGAATGCTCTGTTTCGGAGCAAAGATGGGTTCACTGAACCTGTATAGTGCTTTTTGGCCAGCAGCGTAGTATAGCGGTTGTTCTCTAGGCTTTTTTTGAGGCGCCGGTCATTGAGGCTGTTCTGATCGTTGAGCGAGAAAATCAGAGGTATGCGCGCGCTCTCGGCAGCGTCCGACATCCGGACTGCTTTTCGCAGAATATCCAGCGGACGTTGTGATAAGTCGAGAGGTACGATAATCGAGATGTCATTCATCGTTCAGGTTGCTGTTTACTCAGGACTGACGGTTATGCCGGTGTATTCAAGAGTCGGTGACGATGAGGTGGTCCATCTGACTCGCTGCGCGTAATCATGCCCGGCTGCCCGGGCATGTTTACGCCAGCTATCAATTCACACCAGTCGCGCGTCCCAGAACCATGGTTTGCACGATCGGGGAGATGACTTTTTGCCACTCATACACGGCTGCGTTTGTTACGTAGATCGTATCGTCTGGTTTAACCATCACCTGGCGGGCATAGAAAATGGCCGCAGGGTCTCGCATGTTCAGGCGCAGGACGACAGGTTTCGGTTTGCCAGCCTCCATGCGGAAGACGAAGACGCCTTCTGCGTTGGCGCTGCCTTCTCGCAGGCCACCTACGCTGCCCAATGCATCGAGGAGGCTAGTATTGCGGTCGGGCAAGTCTTTCAGCCCTGGCGATGTTACAGCGCCCATGGCGACGAAGCGCTGTCGTGCCCTGTCAAGCACTACTTCAGAGTTCGGGCGCAAAACCATGTTGTTGCCTGCCAAAACTTCTTCATAGTTGAACTGTTGGACTTGGCTGCCGTTGCGCACAGTCACGTTAACCAAGTGAGGCTCGAGTACCGGGCCTCCCGCCTGGTTGACAGCGTCGAGCAGGGTCAGCGGACCCTGGAGGGTGCTGAAACGTCCTGGGGTTTTAACCGCGCCAGCAACCAGTACCGAGCCCGACAGGTCACCTACCAGCTCGACGTGAGTCTGCACGTCTGTAGTAATGCCTTTCAATTGACGATGGATCATGTTTTCAACTTGATTCAATGTCATGCCGGCGACGAATTGGCGGCCCACATAAGGGAGAGATAGCTTCCCTTCAGAGTCAATACGAGACTTGAGCTGTGTGCCACCCGTAGCCAGCGGGGCGAACAGAGACGAACCTTCCGGTGCGGTGTCAGCGATCAATACATTGAGTGTGTCACCTGCCATTAGCCGTACTTCCGGCGGCACGGGCTTGGTGACCGTTGCCAGCACCGGTGGAACAGCACCTCGCATGTAGGGCGCGATGGTCTTCGCGTCAATGTCGACGAGGGTGTAGGCCTCGGTTTTACTTTCGATCGCGCCTTTGTAAGGGCCTGCGCCGGAAATCGTACCGCCGCAACCGGCCAGGCTCAGGCTTGCCAGGGCCAGTGCTGCCAGCTTCAGGTTGAAGGTGCGAGAGACAGCCAGGGATTTAATCACGATGATCCTCGATCGAAGCCAGAATGAAGCGGGTGATGCCGTAGAGCATCAACAGGCCAAGCAAAATGGTCGCCAGGTTGTACCAACGTTCTGGGTACAGGGCGAGTTGTGGGGTGTTTGGGCTAACAACTGTTACTAGCGTCCGAATTTTCTTACTAGCTTCGATGCGGGCGTTGTCAACAGCGGCAACAGCAGTCTTGTAGCTTTCTTCAGCGATCCCGGCATCCAGCGTCAGTTGTTGGAAGCGCGAGGCCACCACGTTCAACTGTGTACCTTGTGGGGAGGAGACCAAAAGGCGTTTTTCTTTACTCAGCTGTTGAGTAATCGATTCAACCTTCTGACGCTGCTGCCTGACCTGAGGGGCATCATTGCGCAGTTTGAAGGTCATCTCGGTAAGGAGGGCCTGCTCCTTCGTGTATTGGCTCTCGAGGTCGGCAATGATAGTTGCCCGACTTTGGGCTGTGGTGCCGCCGTCAAGAACCTTGTTCTCGTTTTGGAACGTCAGCAGTTGAGTTTTGCGCTTGGCGTAGTTCAGCCGTGCGGTTTCCAGTTCGCCTTGGGCGAACTTCATTTGTTCGCGTGCAATCTTATGGCTGACTTCGTTGACGAAGTGTTCGCTGGCTTGCAGGATGGTGCGAAGCATCTTCTCGGAAAGCTCAGGCGTGAAGGCCTGGACTTCTACGCGCAGCAGGCCAGTCGTTTCGTCGTAGTGGGCTGAAACCATGCGCTGGTAGTACTTGAGCAGGTCTTCACGTTCGGCATTCTCATCCAGCCAGAAGAAAATGTCGCTGCGCTGGGCGGCATACTGTTCAATCCAGTGCACGCGCTCTTCCAGTAGCAACATCATGTCTGTCGACGTTATGTACTCACGAAGGTAAAGCGTTTCCTCTCGCGACGCCGGGTTGGTCCCGGTCAAAAGAGTCGCGAGACCTGGGACCTGCGCTGCCTGGTTATTGCCGTCTTGACGCACCACCACTTGGGAAGAGCTGACAAAGCGGTCAACGGCGAACGCACCGTAGTAGACGACCGCCAGGACCATTGGTAGGGCGACCATCGCGATTGCTAGGCCCCAGCCCTTGAATTTACCCGTGCTGCTCATAATGTGATGCATCCTTGAATGGAACAGTCTTGCAAAAAAAATATTATTAGGCGCTATAAGCTTTGATGCCTTCGATCACGTCTTCGTAAATCTCTATTTCGCCATCTTTCACGAGCAAAACGATATCGCAGAGTTTGCTGATTTCTGACATCGAGTGTGACACGAGTACAACATTGGAGGTCTTTAGCTTCTCGCGAAAAATCTTCCTGCACTTACGTTTGAACTGAGCGTCACCCACCGACATAACTTCGTCGATTAAGTAGTAATCGAAGTCAAACGCCATGCTTAGGCCAAAGGCAACGCGAGAGCGCATACCGGACGAGTATGTTTTAATCGGTTCGTCTATCCAGGTGCCAATTTCGGCGAACTCTTGGACAAAGCGAATCTTCTCGCGCATTGCTTCGCCTTCTGCGCCATAGACTCGGCAGACGAATTTGATGTTGTCCCTACCGGACATACTGCCTTGGAACCCACCCGTCAAACCAACCGGCCAGGAGATACTTCTGTCGGTGACAATCGTGCCCGAGTCAGGCACGTCGGCCCCACCCAGGAGCCGCATGAGTGTTGACTTGCCAGCGCCGTTACGGCCGATAAGGCCGATGTTCTTCCCAGGTGGAATAGCTAGCGACAGATTCCGAAAGACATATCGGCGCCCTTTGGGCGTCAGATATGACTTGGTGACGTTTCTCAATTCGAACACGGTAGCCGGGCCTTATCCATTCTTGGTGGAAATCAAATGCAGCCTGCGTGCCCTGTAGCTGCCCAGCGAAATGAACAACAGCACCAGGGTGAAGCCAGTCACGTAACCGATTGAGATGCCGTCGACCATTGCGTAATGCGGCAGTACCTCGCCGCGAATCAGTTCGGTCAAGTGAAGAAACGGGTTGAGCAGCAGGATCGGCATCAATGCGTGTGGCAGGTACGCCGCAGGGATGAGTACCCCTGATATGAAATAGAGGGGGAAGAAAACCATGCGTATGACCAGCTTCAGGCTAGGTAAGGCATGCGTGATCAGCGCCAATACCATGCCGAGACTGAACGCAAAAAGCAGGCCAAGCGCCAGTGTCATGAACCACATCAGTGGGTTGTTGATAGACATATCGAACCCCCACCAGGCAAAGCCGAACACGATAAGGGCGTAGACAAGCCCGCTGATGCAGGCTTCGACGATTACGCGTGCTATGTAGGTGTCGAGGGGTTTGATCTGCTTGTAGCCGAACAGGGATCGGTTCTCCCGTAGGCTGTCCATCAACCTGAGTGCCGTGTTGCGGTAGAGCAAAAACGGAGCCATGCCCACCAGCACGAAAACGGGATATTCGACCCCGGAGATCGTCCGGCCACGAATCATGGTGTACAGCAGTGAGAAAATCAGCAGATGGCAAATTGGCTCGATCAGGATCCAGACCGCGCCCATGCGTCGATCCCCGATGCGGGCTCGTGCCTCGCGCAGGACTAGGGCAAAGATGACTGATTTCTGAATCTGCAGCGACGAACGAGGCTTCAAGATGGTTACCGCAAAGCAAAGCAGCGCGCCTAAGCACGCCGGAATTCATCTTCACGAAAGGCCCGATTCCCTTGGCGGGTAGGCTGGGGATTTCCCGGATACTTCCATGTTCTAAGGTGCGCGAGGGTAATTCGATGAGACGCAAGCGTCAAGAAAATTGAGCGAATTTGCAATCTTAAGCCTGCTCGATTCACTCGATCTGTGGTGATAGCGACACAGTCACCTCTCTGCACATCTCAATAGTTGGCTGCAAGATCCGTATGTCGGCAGGGCTAGATGATTAGGGGCTGTAGCCCAAGCGCTGCATAGTTATGAGTGATGTCAAAAAGATATCACCTCGGGATGTGCCAGTTTACACGGTAGGTCCGTCTTGGCCCTTATAACGTCGATATCCACTGATTGCGCTGGCAATGCGACCTGCTCAATCGACTGTTATCTCAGCACAATTGCTACAAAATAGGACTCAATGCTGGCTAAAATTTATCCATTATGGCTATAGAATTCAGATGCTTACGGGCTCAGATGGTTCTTTGAGGCCTGTATGATTTGTTCGAAAGGCATCAATTGCGTCAGGTTTGAATAGGGCGCGCGATGTCCCAGCTGTCTCTCCACAGGCAGATCGGCATTTTTTGGGGGCGATTGAGATCTGAAGGGAGGCTGACTAATAGAGTCAATGTCACGATGGCGGCCAAGCTTACAATTTATCCCGCCAGCCATTCCCCTAGCGAGCACAGTGCCTATAATGCCCGCCGAAATTGGCAGCAGCTGGCTGTTGTTCATGGACAGATTATGCATCAAGGAAATCATTCGCAATGCCGTACTACCGTAACCCCCGTGATGTGACGGCCCTCCCTGCCTGGCAGGCGCTTCAGCACCACCGTGAGGCCATGCAGAACTTCAGCATGCGCGAAGCCTTCGCCGCCGATGCCAAGCGTTTTGATCAGTTCTCCCTGAGCAGCTGCGGCCTGTTCCTCGACTACTCGAAAAACCTGATCACCGAGCAAAGCCGTGACCTGCTGGTGAACCTGGCCAACGAAGTCGGCCTGCAGGATGCGATCAAGTCGATGTTCAGCGGCGAGATCATCAACGCCTCCGAAGGCCGTCCGGTGCTGCACACCGCCCTGCGCCGCCCGGTGGGCGACAAGCTCAGCGTCAACGGCGTCAACGTGATGCCGGAAGTGCACAAAGTGCTCAACCAGATCACCGAACTGGTCGGACGCATTCATAACGGTCTGTGGCGCGGTTACAGCGAAAAGCCGATCACCGACGTGGTCAACATCGGCATCGGCGGCTCGTTCCTCGGCCCTGAACTGGTCTCTGAAGCGCTGCTGCCCTACGCACAACGCGGCGTACGCTGCCATTACCTGGCGAACATCGACGGCAGTGAGTTCCACGAACTGTCGGCCAACCTGCGCGCCGAAACCACCCTGTTCATTGTTTCGTCGAAATCGTTCAACACCCTCGAAACGCTGAAGAACGCCATGGCTGCGCGTACCTGGTACTTGGCCCATGGCGGGGCGGAATCCGAGTTGTACCGGCACTTCATTGCCGTCTCCAGCAACAAGGCCGCCGCCGTCGCCTTCGGTATCCGTGAAGAGAACATCTTCCCGATGTGGGACTGGGTCGGTGGGCGCTATTCGCTGTGGTCGGCCATCGGCCTGCCGATCGCCT
>NZ_JBYBHH010000024.1:0-59734 GCF_059025405.1 Pseudomonas sp. 5.2 | reverse complement strand
AGGCTGCTCCTACAGGGCGACGCCTAAACCCTGGTGAACAGGGCAGGATGCATCAAGGCTTTTTCACAGCGTCCTTTACATCGCCTTTGATCTGCTGGGCTTCACCCTTCAGTTCCTGCGCCTTGCCTTCAGCCTTGAGCTTTTCATTGTCGGTCACTTTGCCGATGCCTTGTTTCACGTTACCGATTGCTTCGTTGGCCAAGCCTTTCGCTTTGTCTTTAGTACCGCTCATGGCAAAACTCCTGCAAATGGAGACACGTGAACCGTGTCGACAGTCTGTGGACCTGAGGCCCTTCGCAAGAGTTTCAACCAATTTGCCACGATCAAGCCGAGCGGCAAATCTGCGGGCGAATACCGCACCAATTCCCGCCAACCACCTGCGCAGGCCCGACTGCCTGCCCTAGAATCCCCGCATACGACCGCCTGCAATAAAAACAACGACTTATCGGAAAACCCGCCCCATGCGTTTGATGCCTGTGCTCGTGGCCATGCTGCCACTGCTCCCCCTGCCTGCCCTCGCCGCCTCGCCGGCCGCCACCGAAGCCCTGCGCGTCGAGCGCTATGCCGATGACGGCCAACCCGGCAGCCTGCGCTGGGCGATCGAGACCAGTAACCAGAACCCCGGCCACTACCGCATCGAGATTGCCGCGGTGGGCCAGGCGCCCTATGTGATTAAACCCACGCGCGCGCTGCCTGAAATCAAAGGCCCGGTGAGCATTACCGGCCTGGCTTGGGCCCGCGACGGCCAGTACATCGCCATCGACGGCTCGGGCTATATCAAAGACCAGGGCGTGCACACCTGCCCCGGCGCCCTGCCCGGCCAGTTCGGCACCAACGTACGCACCACAACCCACCCGGGCCTGGTGCTGCGCGACACCCAAGGCGTGCACCTGAGCGGCCTGGAAGTGCGCAACTTCTGCATCGGCATTCTGGTCAACCGCGCCAGCGGCAACGTCATCGAAGACAACCGCGTCATCGCCAACAAAGGCGGCGCCGGCATCATGCTCACCGGTGACGACGGCGCCGGTAACCCCACCGCCACCAGCACGGTCAACAACAAGGTGCTGCGCAACCAGCTGATCGACAACGGCGACGGCCTGGAGCTGACGCGTGGTGCGGCCTTCAACCTGGTGGCGGACAACCTGTTCCGCTCCACACCGGCCAACCCCGAGCCGTCCCAGGGCATCGAGATTCTGCTGGGCAATGACAACACGGTGGTGCGCAACCGTTTCGAGAACTACTCGGACGGCCTGCAGATCAACTGGGGCAACCGCAACTACCTGGGCGCCAACACCTTCACCGGTAACTCGATCGGCGTCAGCGTCACCGGCGAGGGCAACATCCTCGATGGCAACCTGATCCACGGCAACCGCATCGGCGTGGCCTTGCGCCCAGAGCCGAGCGTCACCGCCACACGCCTGAGCGCCAACCGCATCTGGAATAACAGCCAGGACATCCGCCGCTGCGAGGCCGGTGGCTCCTGTGTGCCGAACCAGCGCACCGGCGCCATCGTCTTCGGCGTGCCGGCGCAGGCGCATGCGTTGTATGTAGGGTCGCGCGGGGTGGGTGCGGAGCTGGCGAAGAAGGACCAAGCGATCATCTGCGATGCCAAGGGCGAACCCCAGCCTTGCCAACCGTTGCCTAACCACAACCAGCAGCCACCTCGGCTGATTGCGCTTGAGGGAAATGTGATTCGCGGCGAGGTGCAGGGGCCGGCGTCGAGCCTGTTGCGCGTCGAGTTGTTCGGCAATGCGCAGGCTGCGGGCAGCGAAGCGGAGCAGTATCTTGGGGAAGTGCTGGTGAACAGCGATGCCCAGGGGCAGGCGCGGTTTGCCCATCCGCTGGAGAATATCGGCGGGTTGCGCAGCTTTACCGCGACGGTGACCACTGCCGATGGGGCCACTTCCGAGTTGAGCCGGCCGGTGAGTCGCTGAGGCAAATGGCCTCTTCGCGGGACAAGTCGGATCGCCGCACCGCCGCTCCCACAGGTTACACCACTGTTCTCAGGGTAATCGTATAAACCTGTGGGAGCGGGCTTGCCCCGCGAAGAGGCCGGCCCAGGCAAAGCAACTGGCAAACCTTGCCCCGCTAACCGCCACCCCTCACAATGCAGGCCTTATCACGCGTCAACCCGCAGGAACCTGCATGAAACTCGACAAACCCGCCGCCATCGCCCGGCGCAACGAAGCACTGGCCCGGCCCGTGCTGACCAGCAGCAACACCCTGTTCGCCATCCTCGACCCCAAACGCAACCTGTGGTGGTTCGAAGTGCCGGTAGCACTGTTGGGCAAAGGCCAGCCCGATTGGGTCAACCTGCTGCTGCACAACCCGGACAGCGATGAGCTGCAGCACCTGAAAGTACCGACCAACTTCCTCAAGGCTCACCTGGAGCAGATGGAAGTGCGCAAGCCGGGCAAACGCCGTTCGACCATCAGCCTGGCCCTGAGCGCCGACCGCGACTCGCTGCTGCGCGACACCCGCCCGGGTGGCGAGCAGCTGGACTTCCGTACGTTCGTGCAGGCCTGATCAGACCCGCTCGATGCGATCGTCATGGATGACGATGCGGCCTTGCTTGAACAACGCACCAATGGCCTTCTTGAAGTTGCCCTTGCTGACGTTGAACAACTTGGTGATCACTGCCGGGTCGCTCTTGTCGCACACCGGCAGCACACCGCCTTCGGCGTCCAGCCGCGCCATGATCTGCTCCTGCAGGCTGTCAGCCAGGGCCGCGCCCACCGGTTGCAGGCTGAGGGCGATTTTGCCGTCGTGGCGGATTTCCTTGATGAAGCCCTTCTCGTGCATCCCCGAACGCAGGAACTTGAACACCTCGTTCTTGTGGATCAGGCCCCAGTGGCGGTTGTTGATGATCGCCTTGAAGCCCATCGGCGTCTCGCCGGCCACCAGTAGCTCAACCGGCTGGCCGACCTGGTAATCGGCCGGGGTACGGTCCAGGTAGCGGTCCAGGCGCGCGGTCGCGGTGATGCGGCGGGTACGCTTGTCGAGGTACGCGTGCACCACGCAGTAGTCGCCGATCTTCAGTGGCCGCAACTCTTCCGAGTAAGGCATCAGCAGGTCCTTGGACAGGCCCCAATCCAGGAAGATACCGGCACCATTGATGTCCTTGACCTTGAGGCTGGCGAACTCACCGACCTGCACCTTGGGCTTCTCGGTGGTGGCAATCAGCTGGTCTTCGCTGTCCAGGTAGATGAACACGTTCAACCAATCGTCTACCTCGGTCTCGGCGTTCTTCGGGATGTAACGCCCCGGCAGCAGGATCTCGCCATCGGCGCCGCCGTCCAGGTAGAGGCCGAATTCCACGTGTTTAACGATTTGCAAACTGTTGTAACGCCCAAGCAGAGCCATTTCCGATGTTCCTCAAGACAAGACGGCTATTCTACACCTGAAGCCACCGTACTGCCCGACCGCTGATTCGGTGGAACCGTCATCTTCCCCCTTGCGTCTACCGACTGGCCAGCCACTGCAAGGATCAGCACATGCCTCGACGCCTGCTCAAGCCCCTGCTCATCACCGTCGCGCTCGCCCTGGCCCTGGTCGCGTGCAGCCGCATCGACCTGGCCTACCGCAACCTGGACCGCCTGGTGCCGTGGTCGCTCGGTGACTACCTGGACATGAACCGCGACCAAAAGGTGCTGCTCGACGAGCGGCTCAGGCAGCACCTGGCCTGGCATTGCAAAACCCAACTGCCCAGTTACCTCGACTGGCTGGACCGGGTGCGGGCCATGGTCGCCGAAGACCAGGTGACTGACCAGGCGTTGCAGCAGCGCACCCGCGAAGCGCGCGAGGCGATTGGCCGGGTTGCCGAAGAAATCACCCCCTCCGCCACCGAACTGCTGCGTGGCATGAGCGACGCGCAGGTGGCGGAAATGCGCGAGGCGTTCCGCGACGACATCAGCGAACGGCAAAAGCAGTATGTCGATACGCCTCTGCCCAAGCAGATTGCCCGCCGCGCCGAGCGCATGGAAAAACGCCTGACGCCGTGGCTGGGTGAACTCAACGCAGCGCAACGGCTACGCGTGCTGACCTGGTCACAGGCGCTGGGCGATCAGAACCGCCAGTGGATCGCCAACCGTGCCCACTGGCAGCAACAGCTGGTGCTGGCGATGGACCAACGCAGCGATGCCAGCTTCGAACCGCGCCTGGCGCAGTTGCTGCAGCGTAAAGAGAGCCTGTGGACCCCGGAATACCGCATCGCCTACCAGAACACCGAGCTGCAAGCACGCAGGTTGCTGGTCGACCTGATGCACTTGAGCACCCCGGAGCAGCGTCAGCAACTGCAGGCGCGATTGAGCAAGGTGCGCACCAATTTCAGCGAGTTGAAGTGCCTGAAGGGCTGAAACCCCAGACGTGCGTGGCGCTGATACTTTGCGGCCGCAGCGCAGCCCCAGGGGTTACCGCACCTTACGCCGATACGGGAATACATCGATCACCTTCCCGTCGCGAATCGTTGCCTGCAAACCCTTCCAGTAATCCGCGTCATACAATTCACCATGCAAGCGGCTGAACAAACGCCGCTGGCCCATATCGGCAAACAGAAACGGCGGAAACTCTTCGGGGAACACGTCATGCGGCCCGATCGAGTACCACGGCTCGCCTGACATTTCGTCTTCCGGGTAGCGCGGTGGCGGTATATGACGGAAGTTCACCTCGGTCAGAAAACAGATTTCGTCATAGTCGTAAAACACCACCCGGCCATGGCGGGTGACGCCGAAGTTTTTCAGCAACATGTCGCCAGGGAAGATGTTCGCCGCCGCCAGTTGCTTGATGGCCAAGCCGTAATCCTCCAGCGCTTCGAGCACTTGGCCTTCGCTGGCGTGCTCCAAGTAAAGGTTGAGGGGCGTCATGCGCCGCTCGGTCCAGCAGTGGCGAATCAGCACTGTATCGCCTTCCAGGGCGACCGTGGACGGCGCCACTTCCAGCAGCTCGGCCAGGCATTCCGGCTCGAACTTACTGCGCGGAAAGCGAAAATCGGCGAACTCCTGGGTATCGGCCATGCGCCCCACCCGATCGACGCTTTTCACTAGGCGGTATTTGTCGATCACCGTGGCACGGTCAACGGTTTTCGACGGTGAGAAGCGGTCCTTGATGATCTTGAACACGGTATTGAAGCCCGGCAACGTGAACACGCTCATGACCATCCCACGCACCCCAGGCGCCATGATGAAGCGGTCGTCACTGCTGGCCAGGTGGTTGATCAGTGCCCGGTAAAACTCCGACTTGCCATGCTTGTAGAAACCGATCGAGGTGTACAACTCGGCAATGTGCTTGCCGGGCAGGATGCGCTTGAGGAAGTTGACGAACTCCGCCGGCACCGGCACATCGACCATGAAGTAAGAGCGGGTGAAGGAGAAGATGATCGACACCTCCGCCTCGTCGGTGATCAGCGCATCGGCCTCGATGCCATGGCCTTCGCGGTGCAACAAAGGGATCACCAGCGGCCACTGCTCGTCGCGGGTGTACAGGCGGCCGACCAGGTAGGCGCCCTTGTTGCGGTACAACACCGGCGAAAACAGCTCGACCGCCAAGGCCGGGTCCTTGCACACCCAGTCCGGCAGGCATTCGCGCAGTTGTTCTTCCAGCCGTGTCAGGTCGCCCTCAAGGTCACCATAGGGCACATCGAACGGGTAATCGGCGAAGATCGCCCGCAGCAGGCCCTTGAGCCCGTCCTCAAGCTGATAGGTGCGGGTTTGCGCCGCGCGCTCGTGGCTGCGCATGGAAGGCCGGGTGGTGTGGATGAACATGCAGCCGTCGCTGATCTGGTCATGGCTGAACAGGCTGCAGAACAGCGAGTTGTACCAGGTCTCGGACAACTCGTCGTCGAGCCGTGGGTCGATCAGGTGGATGTAGGCGCTCTTGACCAGCGGCCACTGCTCCACATCCAGCAGCACCTCATCGGCAACGCTCTGCCGTAGCCGGCCGTTGGCTTCGGCCACCTTTTCTTCATAGAGGTTGATACGCGCCGCCGCTGCGCGCTGGATGTCTTGCCAGCGCGCCTGCTCGAAGCGCTCACGGGCGCCGAGGGTGATGCGCCGAAAGTGTTCGCGGTAGTCATCGAAGCCATCGAGGATCATCCGGGCGATTTCGCTGGCAGGCCAGTGCTGGGACATGCAGGGCATCTCGGTGCAGGGTGAGAGATACAGCTTAGCCGGTCCACAGCCCGCCTAGATTCACTGCGCAAGAAAGCACAAGAATCCCACTCCCCCCTGGCGTAAACTCGCGCCCTGCCCAAAACCCGGAGACCGTTGTGACCCCCATTGCCCTAGCCCGCCTGCTGACCCTTGCCGCTGTCTGGGGGGCGAGTTTTTTGTTCATGCGCATCATCGCCCCCGAACTCGGCACCGTGCCGACCGCGTTCTTCCGCGTGTCGATCGCGTGCCTGGGCCTGGTCGCCATCGTCGCCGCCGCGCGGGTACGCTGGGACTTCCAAGGCAAGCTCGGCGCCTGCCTGGTGCTGGGCATGATCAACTCGGGCATCCCGGCGACGTTCTACTCCGTGGCCGCGCAAGTACTGCCAGCTGGCTACTCGGCGATTTTCAACGCCACCACACCGCTGATGGGCGTACTGATCGGCGTGCTGTTCTTCCGTGAACCGATGACCCTGCCCAAGCTCTGCGGCATCTTCCTGGGCCTGTTCGGCGTCGGCATCCTCAGCGGCGCTGGCCCCGTCGCGCTGGACCTGGCCTTGCTGCAAGGCGCCCTCGCCTGCCTGGCGGCCACCACCTGTTATGGCTTCGCCGGCTTTCTCGCCCGCCGCTGGGTCAGCGGCCTGGACAGCCGCCTCTCGGCCCTGGGCAGCATGCTCGGCGCTACGCTGCTGCTGAGCCCGCTGTTCGCCTGGAGCGCCTTGGCTCAGCCCCCTGCCAGCTGGGGCGGCTGGCAGGTGTGGCTGTCGCTGCTCGGGTTGGGCCTGCTGTGTACCGCATTTGCCTATATCCTGTACTTCCGCCTGCTCGAAGAAATTGGCCCGGTCAAGGCCAGCACCGTGACCTTCCTGATCCCGGTATTCGGCGTATTGTGGGGGGCATGGTTGCTGGATGAACCGCTGTCGATGGCACACCTGTACGGCGGTGTGCTGATTGGCGCGGCCTTGTGGCTAGTGCTGCGGCCGACGCGCCATTGAAGCGGGGCACACGATGAACAGTGCATACAAGAAGGTGTTGTTCCGCCTGGTACAGGACGCAGACGGTTACCCGCCGGCCTCGGTCGAGGGCCTGTGGGCCAAGGCAGTCGACGGCGGCTACCAAGTCGATGGCATCCCGTTCTATGTCTATGGCATTGCGCCGGGCGACATCATCGACACGCGGGAGGACAGCGGTGAAACCTGGTTCGACAGCTTGCGCATCAGCAGCGGCCGCTCGGTGTTCCGGGTGATCGTCAAGCCACCGGAAACGCTCGACCAGGTGCGCGCAGCCCTGCAAGACTTTGGCTGCAACTGCGAAGCAGAACAGGCGGTGAGGATGCTTGCCGTCGAAGTCCCCTCGCAGCGCGCGCTCGACACCTTGCTCTACTACCTGCTGACCCAGCGCGAAGCCGACCTGCTGGACTTCGAGGAAGGCGTGCTGCGGCACACCATCCCCGAAGAGTTTCGCTAGCGCGCTACGCTTACGCCTCCGCCAACCGCGCAGCCGGCTTGCGGAACACGAACAGCAAGCCCACCACGATCAGCCCCATCCCCAGCAGGCTCAGCGCTGCCAAACGGTTACCGAAGATCAGGAAATCCATCACCGCAGTCACCGCAGGCACCAGGTAGAACAAGCTGGTGACATTGACCAGATTGCCCTTGGCGATCAGGCGATACAGCAGCAGGGTCGCCAGCAACGACACCACCAGCCCCATCCACAGCAGTGCACCGACGAAGCCGCCGGTCCACTGCACGTGCAACGGTTGCAAGGGGGCGAACAGCGCGCACAGGGCAAACCCTGCCAGGTACTGCAACGGCAAGGTGCCCATGGGGTTGTCGGTGATGCGTTTCTGCAGGATCGAACCCAAGGTCATGCTGCCCAGCGCCAGCAGCGCGAACAGCATGCCGGCCAGGGACACCCCACCCAGGTTGATGCTTTGATAGACCACCATCACCAGGCCAGCAAGGCCCAGCCCCAGGCCGAACAGCCGGCTCCAGGAACGCTGACGCTCCATCAGTACTACGGTGAGGATCGGTTGCACCCCCATCACCGTGGCCATCACGCCAGGGGTGACATGGGTATTGAGCGCCAGCAGATAGAAGATCTGGTAGGCCCCCAACAACACGCAGCCAGTGCCCAGGGCGCGCAGCACCGCCCCACGACTGCGCGGCCAACGCAGGCCCAACAAGGGGCCGATCATCAACAGGCCCGCGAGGGCCAGCGCCGAGCGCAATAACAGGAAAGCGAACGGGCTGGCGTGCGCCAGGCCCAGCTTGGAGACGATTGCCCCGCTGCTCCACAGCAAGACGAACAGGCTGGTGGTGGCCGCCGAGGCCACGGATGCTTTGGAAATGACAGACATGTATTGCCACCTTTCGGGCGAATGAGCCGAACGGAGGGCGTACGCTTCAGCGAGGGAAGTAGCCGACCGTGTTCAGTAGGTTGCGAGTGCGGTGAGCAGCGGCCAGAAGCCGATCAGCCCAGCACGACCACGCAAAGAGGCGGAGCTACGCCGCCTACAACGCCACTGACAGGTGGTGGGTAGTGACTGATCATGGCCGGCTGCTGGCTACCACGCACGACCTCGCCCGCGACTGGCGCGAAGGCAAAGCATGAGGTGGAAGGGATGGCTGGCATGAACAGGTCTTCAGGATGAGATCAATGGCCTGGACTATAGCCCGGCGTTTTCTGGCTGGCAACTGGCTAAACCGACCTTTGTAGGCGCGGCCGTTGGTTAATTTTTCACCGCCCTGGCTCGTCTGAATGCGAAACGCCGCACGCATTCAGCCGCTCCGAGGACCACTCATGAACGCAAAAGCCTGGCTCTACCGGCCAGCCCAGATCACCTGCCTGCTGCTGGTCAGCGCCTACGCCCACGCGGCCAAGCCAGGTGATGTTTTCCAGGACTGCACAGACTGCCCAGAGATGGTGGTACTGCCCGCCGGCAGCTACGTGATGGGCGCACCCGATGACGAAGCCGGCCGCCAGCCCGACGAAGGCCCGCTGCACACCGTGACCTTCGCCAAGCCTTTCGCGATGAGCCGCTACCAGGTCACCGCCGGCGAGCTGGACGCGTACATCAAGGCCACCGGCACCGTCATCAAGAGCGGCGACGACCGCCCCGGCCGCTGGTGCGAAGCCAGCAAGCCCACCTACAAACAAACGGCCCGCCAACCTGCGGTCTGCGTCGACTATGACGAAGTCCAGGCCTACACCGTGTGGCTGGCAAAAAAAACCGGCAAGCCTTACCGCATGGTCAGCGAGGCTGAACGTGAATACGCCGCCCGCGGTGGCTCTACCGGCCCGTTCCCCTTCCCGTTCGACGAGCCGGGCAAGTACGAGATCAGCAAGCACGCCAACACCTACGGCCCCCGTGACGGCTACACCTTCACCGCCCCCGTGGGCAGCTATCCGGCCAATGCCTTCGGCATGTACGACATGCACGGCAACGTCTACGAGTGGGTCGCCGACTGCTACCACGAAAGCTACGAAGGCGCCCCCAGCGACGGCAGCGCCTGGATCCAGGACCCCAAGTGCATCCGCGCGCACATGCGCGGCAACGACTGGGGCGAGCCACCGATCTTCTCGCGCTCGGCCAACCGCAACGACCGCCTCAAGACCACCCGTGGCGACTTCCTCGGCTTTCGCGTAGCCCGCGAACTCTGAACGTTGTGACGCGGTTAACAGCACCTGCGGAAAAACAGTCAATAAGAATCGTTCCGGTTTTTCACAGGTGCTGCGTCACATACAGCACATAGAAAAAAACCCTTCTGCCAACGAGAACGCAACAGATGTCCATGCCATTGCCCAGTGCGCTCAACCCGCTTGCCAAAGCCTTACTGATTCGTCATTCCCTTCGCCCCCAGCGTGCGCTGTCACGCATTGGCCTGGGCCTGGCGCTGTCCTCTGCGCTGGTTGCACAGGTGCAGGCACAGGAATGGACCCTGGATATTCCCGCGCAGTCGATGAACTCGGCGCTGCAGGCGCTGGCCAAGCAGACGGATACGCAGTTGTTGTACAGCCCACAAGATATCAGCGGGCTGCGTTCTTCGGCACTGAAGGGGCGCCATGACCTGGCGTCATCGCTGCGCATCCTGTTGCAAGGGACGGGGTTGAGGTACCAGATTGATGGCAACTCGGCGACGGTGACAGCGAGTTCGGCCGCAAAGGAAGGCCAGGTCGAGCTTTCGGCGACCAACGTCAATAGCGTGGGCCTCGGCGCTACTACCGAAGGCACCGGTTCGTACACCACAGGTATCACCAGTACAGCCACGAAGATGAACCTGTCGCTTCGTGAAACGCCTCAATCGGTCACCGTGATGACGCGTCAACGCATGGATGATCAACACCTCAGCGCCATCACCGATGTGCTCAAAGAGACCCCAGGGATCACCATGTCCCAGGATGGCGGGGAGCGCTTCAACATCTACTCTCGCGGGAGTGCCATCGATACCTACCAGTTCGACGGCGTCAATACCAGCCAGGAAAACCAGACGCGCAACATGCCCAGCACGCTGCTGGACATGGCCTTGTATGACCGGGTCGAGATCGTCCGTGGCGCCACGGGCCTGATGACCGGTGCCGGCGAGCCTGGCGGCGTGATCAACTTGATCCGCAAGAAGCCGACCCGCGAGTTCAAATCCTATGTCAAGGGCAGTGTTGGATCCTGGGATAACTACCGCAGCGAAGTCGATGTCTCCGGCCCACTGACAGAAACAGGTAACGTCCGAGGGCGCATGGTTGCGGCCAAGCAAGACAACCACACGTTCATGGACTGGTATGACCAGAAGCGGGAAATCCTCTACGGCGTCGTTGAAGCCGACCTGACCGACACAACCCTCGTGCGTTTTGGTGTCGACTACCAGAAGTACAAATCGACGGGCGCGCCGGGTGTCCCGCTGCTGTTCACCAATGGCAAGCAAACCGATTTCTCGCGATCCACCAGCTCTGGCGCTCGGTGGATGTACGATGATTTCGAGACCATGAACTACACGGCGACCTTGGAGCAGCAGTTGGTCAACGACTGGAAGCTCAGGGTGGTGGCCAATTACATGGACGTCGATCGCGATGCTGACCTGGGCTGGTACCGCAGCACGTCCGGGGTCACGTACTTGAACGAGGAAACCGGCGCTGCAAGCGCCGAACGGGCAAAGATTTCCGCCGATCAAACCCAGAAGGGCTTGGACGTCAACCTCGCCGGCACTTACGAGCTGTTCGGCCGTTCCCACGACTTGGTCGTGGGGTACAACTATTCCGAATATGAAAACGACCACCACTCGCAGACCGGTGGTATCGCCACGTTCAATTTCTACACCTGGGATAACTACCTGGCCCGCGACGGCTACCGGCCCTCTCTGATTTTCAACATCAAGACACGACAAAGCGGTTACTTCGTGGCCAACCGTTTCAACATTACCGATGACCTGCACCTGCTGCTGGGTGCACGGGTTTCGCAATACACTTACGACTCCGACCTGACCTCGCTGATTGCCAACACCAACACGGTCAGCAAGATGCGTGAAACCGGCCAGGTAACCCCCTATGCCGGTGTGGTCTACGACCTGACCCCTGAACAGTCTGTCTATGTCAGCTATACCGACATTTTCAAGCCGCAGACGTCGATGGACAAAGACGGCAAGGTACTCGAGCCTGTGGTCGGCAAGAACTACGAATTGGGTTGGAAAGGCGAGTTCTTCGATGGCCGCCTGAATACCAGCGCCGCCGTGTTCATGGTAGAGCGGGACAACTTCGCCGAAATTGATCCGGGCCAACTCACACCGACCAATGGCCAGGCGTATCGTGCCGTAGACGGCGCGAAAACCAAGGGCTTCGAGTTTGAAATCGCGGGTGAGATCGCGCCTGGCTGGAATGTCCAAACCGGCTACAGCCATGCCCGTACCGAGAACGCCGACGGCGACCGTCTGACGACCCAATTGCCCATGGACACGTTCCGCCTGTGGAGCACTTATCGCCTCCAGGGCAACTGGGACAAGCTGACCGTAGGCGGTGGCGTCAACTGGGATTCCAGCAAAGCGTTGACGTTCACCAACTTCAACAATGCCAAGGTCAAGGATGACGACTATGCCGTGGCCAGCCTGATGGCGCGTTACCAGGTCACCGACCACTTGGCGGCAACGCTGAATGTGAACAACCTGTTCGACGAAAAGTACTACTCCGGCATGGCCGGCAGTTATGGCCACTATGGTGCACCGCGTAATGCCACGCTCGACCTGCGCTACGACTTCTGATGGCGTTCATCTAGCCAGGCGGGTCTAGCCGGCCACGGTCCATACGACAGGCCTGTTGATAACGGCGCTTCCCTAACCGGAGCGCCGTTTTTTCATGCCCAGCCTTTGCGAAGGCGAGCGCCATTTACGCCTGCATACAAAAAGGGGCTATCCCGTACGGATAGCCCCTCTTGGTACTTCTACAAGGCCGTTGTTACGCGACCGTATCCACCTCCCTCAACTTAGCCACCAGGCTCTCGATCACCTCTGCATGCTTGAGGATGTCATAGTGGCCAGCTAAGACAGCGTTGCTTTCAGCATAGGCATGGGTCCAGGCAGGGCTCACGCTGCCGCCTGCCCACCAGCACGATGCCAATGCCTGGGTGGCCGGAAGCGGCTCGACCCCTTGCGACAACACCTTCAGCCGCATGGCAACGATGAATGTATGAGCCAATTCAGCGCTGCCGACTTCGGCAAACGCTGACTGCCCACCTTGCATCGCGCAGACCTCGTCGATCACCTGCTCCAGCATTGCAGTTGCAGTACCGGCTGGCACTGAGCCAATAGCCAGTTGTTCCTTGGGTACGCCCAACACGACACCCAGGAAGCCGCGTAGGTCATCGCTCCAGTCACCTTGCACGTCATTTGGCTCGGTCCCCGGCATGAAGCTGTCGACCAGCCCGAGCAACGATACCTGCTGGCCCTGGCTTTCCAGTTCCTGGGCCACCAGCACGGCCAGCGTCCCCCCCAACGACCAACCCAGCAGGCGGTAAGGCCCTTCGGGCTGCTTCTGGCGGATGTACTGGGCGTAATCGATGGCCATCGACTGAAGCGAATCGTCCACCCAGTCACGGTCGAGCAGCATTCGGCATTGCACACCGTATACGCTGCAGCGCCCCTCCAGGCGTCGGGCCAGTGGTTCATAATCGAACACCGTACCAAAGCCCGCGTGCAGGCAGAACAGGGGGGCCACATCGGGCACCCGGCTGTTGAGCAGCAACAAGGGATCGAGGCTTTCATCAGCGGCGGCATAGCCACTGAGTTCACCGATGGTCGGTTTAGCCATGACGTCCCGCAGTTTCAGCTCTATCGGAATATCATCGCTGGCGCGGACCTTCGACAACATCTTGAGCACCCGCAGCGAGTCACCGCCAAGCTCGAAGAAGTTGTCGTCCACACCCACACTTTGCACGCCCAGCACCTCTTGCCAGATGTTCACCAAGGCCTGCTCCACGGCATTGCGCGGTGCAATCCGCTGCCGCTGTGCTGCAAACTCAGGGGCAGGCAATGCATTGCGATCGATTTTGCCATTAGGTGTGAGCGGCAGCGTCGGCAACAGCACCAACTGCGCAGGCACCATGTAGTCAGGCAGCTCGGCGCGCAGAGCCTCACGCAGCTGCATCGCATCGGTTGCGGCCGTACCGGTGACCACATACCCGACCAGCTGTTTGCCGGCAGCGCCCTCACGCGCCACGACTACGGCATCCCTGACATCGGCCAGGTTACGCAAGCGCGCTTCGATCTCGCCCGGTTCGATACGGAAGCCGCGCACCTTCAGCTGGCTGTCCAGTCGCCCAATGAAATCGATCACCCCGTCGGCACGGCGGCGCACGCGGTCCCCCGTCCGATACAGGCGCGAACCTTCGGCGAAGGGGTCGGCCACGAAACGCTCGGCCGTCAGGGCACTGCGCTGGTGGTAACCCCGCGCCACACCCTCGCCTCCGATGTACAGCTCACCCGCGACACCCTCGGGCAGCGGGTTGAGGTCATCATCGAGTACATGCAACGTGCGCTGGCCGACCCGATCACCGATCGGCGCATACACCGCCGCGCAACGCTGCTGTGCCGATACCTTCCACAGCATCGGCGTCACTACCGTTTCTGTAGGCCCATAACCATTGGTCAAGTACTGCGGTTGCAAGGTGCGCTTGACCAATTCGAACAAGGCATCGGGTACCGCATCCCCGCCGAAGCAATAGATGCGTACCGCAGGTGGCGCCTCTGGCTGACTCTCGGCGAACTCGGCCAACTGCTGCAGGTAGGCTGGCGGGAAGCACGCAATATCGATGCTTTGTGCCTGCAGCACCTGCCAGGTTTCTTCCGCGGTCCACAAGCGGTTCTCGCGAACCACCAGGCAACCACCGGAGGACAGGGTGGAAAGCCACCGTTCCTGGGCTCCGTCGAAGGCAAACGACATGAACAACAACTCGCGCGTGGCCTCGTCCATTTCATACAACTGGGCGATGGCCTGGCAGTGCATGCGGATTTGCCCATGGCTTACCGCCACACCTTTCGGCTTGCCGGTAGAGCCAGAGGTGTAGATCAGGTAAGCGAGGTTGTCTTCCTGTACCTGAAGCTGGGGTGCAGTCGACGGCAGCTGCGACAGCGACAACTGGTCCAGTGCCACCACGTGTTGTACGTCACCCAAACGCTCACGCAGGCTGCTGCTGGTCAGCAGCAGGTGCATGTGCGAATCCTCCACGATCCACTGCAGACGTTCCTGCGGGTAGTCAATGTCCAGTGGTACATAGGCCGCGCCGGTTTTCATCACGGCCAGGAAGGCCACGATCGTCTCGACCGAACGCTCCAGCGCAACCCCCACCGTCGCTTCAGGCTGCGCGCCCAGGCTGATCAAATGGTGCGCAAGGCGGTTGGCGCGTTCGTCCAGTTGCGCATACGTCAGTTGCTGCCCAGCACAGATGACAGCCACAGCTTGCGGCCTGGCTACCGCGTGTTGGGCAATGCGCTCAGCCAGCAACGGCAGGCCCGGTTGCTTAGGTTGCAGTTGGTTGCGCTCGCGTGCCTTGAGCGACTGCATCGGCGTGAGCATGTCCAGGCTGCCTATCGCTGCGTTCGGGTTATCCAGTATGCCGGTGAGCAAGCGCTCAAAGCTGCCCCGGATCATGTCCGTTGCCGCATGAGTCAAGCGGTTTCGCAGGTACAGGAACTCGACGGACAAGGTCTCGCCCAGGTGCACGGCGAGGTCCATGGCATAGTTGGTCACGTCACGGCTACTGACTTCACCGAACCGCAGTGTGCCAGCCCCTTCCTCGCGCAGACGCTCATCGACTGGATAGTTCTCGAAGACCACGATGCTGTCGAACAGCGGTTGCCCCGCGCGCCCTGCCCAACGCTGGACGTCAGACAAGGCAGCATGTTCATGGTCTCGCAGTTCCAGGTTGTAGGCCTGAAGCTGACGTACCCACTCACCGACAACGTGATGAGGTTGTGCTGACTGCACCACTGGCAAGGTATTGATGAACAGCCCGAGCATCTCATCGGCGCCGGCCAAACCTGCTGGCCGCCCAGCTACCGTGGCCCCGAAGCACACCGTGGATTGACCGGTATAGCGCTGCAAGAGCAACAGCCAAGTGGCCTGAATCAAGGTGTTCGGGGTGACGCGCAGACGCTGTGCCTGTTCGCGTAAACGGGAAGTCTGCTGGCGGTCCCATTTCAGATACAGGGCATCATGGCCAACCTGCTTGGCATCAGGCTGTGGCGCTATGCTGCCCGCCAGCAGCGTCGGGCTTTCCAGCCCTTGCAACTTACTGCTCCAGAACGTCTCCAGCGCGCTTTGCGGCTGCTCGCCCAGCCAACGGATGTAGTCAGCGAAGCGGCCGAGCGGCGCCTTGGCAGCATGACCGTGGTAATGCTGCAGCACCTCGCCCAGCAGGCGTGAGTTGCTCCAGCCATCCATCAGGATGTGATGGCGTGTCCAGATCAGGTGCAAGCGTGCGTCTTCGAGCTTGACCAATGTCAACCTCATCAGCGGTGCAGCCATCAGGTCAAAGCCTTCTGCCGCCTCCCTTGCAGCCAGGTCTTGCAATGCCTGAGCGGTATCATCACGGCCGCGCCAGTCAAGCACTTGCACAGGCAGGGTGGCGTGGCGATGGACCACTTGCAGCGGCTGGTCTGCTTTGGCAGACAACCAGAAGCCGGTACGCAGGATGTCATGGCGCGCAATCACATGGTTCCAGGCCGCGATGAAACGCTCGACTTCAAGGCCTTCGACTTCTACTGCGGTCTGGTTGATGTAGAGCGCGGCTTCCGAGCCCTGCAGCGTGTGGAAGAGCATGCCCTGCTGCATCGGGGATAGCGGGTAGAGATCGGCAATGTCCGCAGCTGCAACCGGCAAGCTGTCCAGCTGAGCCTGGGTAAGGCCCGCCAATGGGAAGTCCGATGGAGTGACACCTCGATGGGACGGTTCGCAGCAGTGGGCCACCAACGCTCTCAACTCGTCGGCATACGCGTCCGCCAGCTGCTTGAGTGTCGCCTCGTCGAACCGCTCGCGGCTGAAACTCCAGCTCACCTTCAATTCGCCGCCATACACCTGGCTGTTCACTGTCAGCAAGCTGGGCAATGGCGCGTCTGCGTCCTGGTTAGCACCCGCGTACTCCTTGGCAGGCACGAACAGGCTCGACTCGCCGTCAAAGCTACCGTCGAACTGCCCCAGGTAGTTGAACACGATTTCCCCCTGGGGCAGCGCCGCGAGCACATCACGCGCGTTGTCCCCGCCCAGGTATCGCAGCAGACCATACCCGACCCCTTTATTGGGTACTGCGCGCAATTGCTCCTTGATGGCCTTGATCGAGTCGGCCAGGCCAGCGTGAGGGCGCAAGGTGATCGGATACATGCTGGTAAACCAGCCTACCGTGCGGCTCAGGTCGATGCCATCGAACAGGTCTTCCCGACCATGGCCTTCCAGGCGCACCAACACTTCCGGGCGCCCCGTCCAACGGCCCACTACCCTGGCCAACGCAGTCAACAGCAAGTCGTTGATCTGTGTGCGATAGGCCACCGGGGCTTGCTGAAGCAGTTGCCGCGTGGTCTCGCGGTCCAATTTGGTGCTGACCGACGCCGCATGTTTGAGCAGGTTTTCGCCTTGCGGGTAGTCACACGGCAGCGCGTCATTGGCGCCCTGCAGTTGTGTTTGCCAAAAGCCCAGCTCGGCCTGCAACTCAGGGCTGGTGGCATGACGCTGTACATGCTCCGCCCAGACTTTGAACGCGCAGGTCTTGGCCGGCAAGCGCAGCGCATTACCGGCCCGCAGTGCTTGGTATGCCTGTTGCAAATCCTCCAACAGCACCCGCCACGACACACCATCCACAACCAGGTGGTGGATCACCAGCAGCACGCGTTGGCTGCCATCGGCGAGGTTAGCCAGCACCGCCCGCACCAGCGGGCCCTGCTCCAGGCTCAAGCTGCGCTGGGCTTCTTCGACAAGGGGCTGAAGGTCGTCTGCATTGACGGCTGAGCGCGTCCACAGTTGATGGGGTAGCGCTTCGCGGAACTCGGCTTGCCAGGCGCCACCCTTCGACTCGAAGCGCAAGCGCAGTACATCATGGTGCTCGACCAGTGCGAGCAAAGCTGCGTCCAGCGTATCCGAGTCCAGTCGTTCACTCGGTGTCAGCAGTACCGACTGGTTCCAGTGGTGTCGTTGAGGAATATCCGCCTCGAAGAACCAGTGCTGAATCGGTATCAGCGGCGTGACGCCGGTTACCGGCCCTTGATCGATGACAGCACTCGCCGCGCGGCGGGCCACGGCTGCCAGGCCTTGAACTGTTTGAGCCTGGAACAATTCCTTGGGTGTGAACTGGATGTTTTGCAGGCGTGCGCGACTGACCACCTGCAGCGACACGATAGAGTCGCCCCCCAACTCGAAGAAGTTGTCACTCAAGCCGACGCGTTCCAACCTGAGTACATCTGCCCAGATCGCCGCGATCTGCTGCTCCATTTCGGTCTGGGGTTCGATGTATTCGCCTTGCAGCAAACTGGCATCCGGTTGCGGCAGGGCCTTGCGGTCCAGCTTGCCGTTCGGTGTTACCGGCAGCTTGCTCAGCAACAGCAGGTGCGCGGGCACCATGTAATCCGGCAGCCCGGCCTTGAGGGCCTCACGCAGGCTGTCGCGCAAGGCGGCCTCGTCTTGCGTGCTGTCGGCGGGTACCACATAGCCCACCAACTGTTTACCGCTCGGCCCGTCCTGGGCCAGCACCACCGCTTCCTGCACCGCTGGCAATTCCAACAGGCGCGCTTCGATTTCACCCAGTTCAATCCGCAACCCGCGGATCTTCACCTGGTGGTCGAGACGCCCGGCGTAGTCGATCACGCCGTCGGCGTTGTAACGCGCCAGGTCACCGGTGCGGTACAGGCGCCCACCGTTGTCGCTGAACGGGTCCGGCACAAAACGCTCGGCCGTCAGCGCCGGGCGCTGGTGATAACCACGTGCCAAACCTACGCCGCCCAGGTACAGCTCGCCGGCACTGCCGCGTACTGCAGGTTGCAAGCTGCCTTCGAGGATGTGGGTCTTGAGGTTGTCGATCGGCTGGCCGATTGGCACGCTGATGCTTTCGTCCGCGCGGCAGGTCCAGTGGGTGACGTCGATGGCCGCTTCGGTCGGGCCGTACAGGTTGTACAGGCCGGCCGCTGGCAGGCGCTGCAGTGTCTGGCGCGCGAGCTCGGCCGGCAATGCCTCGCCACTGCACACCACACGCTTGAGGCTACGGCAGCTTTCCACCGCTTCGTGGGTCATGAACGCCTGCAGCATCGACGGCACGAAGTGCAAGGTGCTGATGGCGTACTGGTTGATGGTGTCGACCAGCAACTGCGGGTCGCGGTGGGCGCCCGGCTGGGCCATGACCAGGCGCGCGCCGGTCATCAGCGGCCAGAAGAACTCCCACACCGACACGTCGAAGCTGAACGGGGTTTTCTGCAGCACGCTGTCACTGGCGTCCAGGCCGTAGGCCTTCTGCATCCACCACAGGCGGTTGACCAGTGCCTGGTGGCTGTTGCCGGCGCCTTTCGGGCGGCCGGTGGAGCCGGAGGTGTAGATCACATAGGCGAGGTTCAGCGGGGCTACGTCGATGCCAGGATTGGCATCACTGAAGCCGGTCAAATCCTCGACATCCAGATCCAGGCTGTGTAGGCCAGCCGGAATCGGCAGGGCATCACGCAGGTGCGACTGGGTCAACAGCAAGGCAATGCCGCTGTCCTCGAACATGTAGCTGAGGCGGTCCTGCGGGTATTCCGGGTCCAGCGGCACATAGGCGCCACCGGCTTTGACGATACCCAGCAAGCCGATGACCATCTCCAGGCTGCGCTCCATGGCGATGCCCACCAGCACATCTGGGCCCACGCCCAGTTCACGCAGCTTGTGCGCCAGCTGGTTGGCTTTGCCATTGAGTTCGGCGTAGCTCAGGGTCTGCTCACCAAACACCAACGCCGGGGCGTCCGGAGTGGCGAACACCTGGGCTTCGATCAGTGAGTGGATACTGCGCTCATTCGGGTACACCGCGACGGTATCGTTCCAGCCTTCGACCATCAACTGCCGTTCTTGCAGGCTCAGCATCGGCAGCTCGCCGACTGCTGCATCCGCATCCGCGACCAGTGCCTGCAGCAAATCCGCAAAGTTGGCCGCCAGGCGGCCAATGGTCTCGTCGCTCCACTGCGTACGGTCGTGGTTGTAGTGCATCGCCAGGCTGCTACCCAGCTCAACCACCAGGGTCAGTGGGTAGTTGGTTTGCTCCTGCACGGCCACGTTGCCAAAGCGCAAGCGGCCGGGCGCGCCTTGTTGCAGCGCCTCGGACACCGGGTAGTTTTCGAACACCAGAATGCTGTCGAACAGCGCGTCACCGCCCTGCCCGGCCCAGCGCTGCACGTCGTACAACGGGGTGTGCTCGAACTCGCGCAACGCCAGGTTGCAGCCTTGAACCTGGGCGATCCACTCGCCGACACGCTGCTCGGCGCGGGGTGCACCAATCACCGGCAGGGTGTTGATGAACAAGCCGATCTGCTCCTCAACGCCTGGCAAATCTGCCGGGCGGCCGGCCACGGTGGCGCCGAAGCAGACACTGGCCTGGCCGGTATAGCGCTGCAACAGCAGCAGCCAGGCCGATTGCACCAGGGTGTTGACGGTGACGCGGTTAGCGCGGGCGAAGGCTTCGATGCGTGCGGTCTGCTCGGCATCGAGGGCCAGGCGATGATCACCGTAGCCGCTGCCCGCATCGCCTGCGCAACCGGCAATGGCCTGGGCCAGGCGCGTCGGTTCGTCGAGCGCGGCCAACTGGGCCTGCCAGAAGGCTTGGGCAACTGCCGTATCCTGACGTTGCAGCCAGGCGATGTAATCCCGATAGTGCGTGGCCTGGAACCCGGTCGTCGGGCCAGCATAACGCTGCAGGACTTCGCCCAGCAGGCGCGAGGTGCTCCAGCCATCCATCAAAATATGGTGGTTGGTATAGATCAGGTGGTAACGGTCATCGTCGATACGGACCAGCACCAGGCGCAGCAGCGCCGGCTCATCAAGCGCAAAACCACGCTGACGCTCGTCTTCGGCCAATGCTTGCAGCGCCGCTTCGAGCGCTGGTGCTCCACGCCAGTCGTGCTCGCTGAACGGCAGCGTCACCTGCTTTCGGACCACCTGCATCGCCTGGTCCAGGTCCCCTTCCCAGAAAAACCCGGTGCGCAGAATGTCGTGCGCATCCAACGCCGCCTGCCAGGCCTGCTTGAAGCGCTGTACATCCAGCCCCTCGACATCGACCCGCAACTGGTTGATGTAGTTGCCGGCCTGTTGGTCGTAGAGCGTGTGGAACAGCATGCCCTGCTGCATCGGCGACAACGGATAGACATCGGCGATCGAAGCCGCCGCCACCGGCAGGTGGTCCAGTTGTACCTGGCTCAAACGTGCCAGCGGGAAGTCCGACGGGGTGAACCCGCGATGCCCGGGTACGCAGCAATGGGCAATCAACGCCTTGAGCTCTTCAGCGTACTCGTCGGCCAGGCGTTGCACTGTCGACGCATCGAACAACGCGCTGCTGAAGGTCCAGCCAAGTTTGAGCTCACCGGCATACACCTGACCGTTGATTGCCAGCAGATTGCTCAGTGGCGCGGCTTGGTCATGGGGGTCACCGCTGTACTCTTTAGCGGGAACGAACAGGCCTGCCTCATCGCCGAAGCTGCCGTCGAACTGGCCCAAGTAGTTGAAGACAATTTCACCCTGTGGCAACTGCGCCAGTGCCTGACGCTGTTCGTCACTCCCCAGGAAGCGCAGCACACCATAACCAATGCCTTTTTCAGGCACCGCGCGCAGTTGCTCTTTGATCGCTTTGACCGAATCAGCCATGCCAGCGCTCGGGGTCAATTTCACCGGATAAACACTGGTGAACCATCCAACGGTGCGGGTCAGATCGAGGTCATCGAACACATCCTCCCGTCCATGCCCTTCCAAACGAACTACTACGTCCGGCTGCCCTATCCAGCGGCTAAGCACCCGCGCCAGCGCGGTCAGCAACAAGTCGTTGATCTGCGTGCGATAGGCCGCTGGCGCATCCTGCAAGAGCTGACGGGTGCAGGTTTTATCCAGGCGGGTCGTCACCGAGGCGGCATGCCTGACCAGGTTTTCGCCACCCGGATGGTCCACAGGCAACGACGCGCCTCGTGCCGTTTGCAGGCTACCTTGCCAATAGCTGACCTCATGCTCCAGCTCGACGCTACTGGCATAGGCCTGCAAGCGTTGGGCCCAGGCCTGGAACGAACTGGTCTTGGCCGGCAAGCTCGGCGCTTGACCGGAACCCAGCGAGGCATAGGCCTGTTGCAAATCTTCCAGCAATACCCGCCATGAAACACCGTCCACGACCAGGTGGTGGATCACCAGCAGCAACCGCTGGCCACCATCAGGCAGCAACGCCAGCACCGCACGCATCAACGGCCCTTGTTCCAGGTCGAGGCTGCGTTGCGCCTCGTCGACAAGCCCGCGCAGCGCTTCGTCGTCGCGCAGCGTACGGGTCCACAACAACGCTGACGGCGCTGCTGTGCCGAAGCTGGCCGACCAATTGCCACCTGACGGTGCGAACTGCAAGCGCAGCGCATCGTGATGCGCAAGCAACGCGTGCAACGCCGCATTCAGTCGATCCGCTTCCAGTGCGGTATTCGGCGTGAGCAGCAACGACTGGTTCCAGTGATGGCGCTCGGGGATATCCGCATCGAAGAAGCGACGCTGGATCGGGGTCAGTTGCATGTCGCCCACGACCAGGCCTTGGTCGATGCTCAAGCCTGCCGACAACCGGGCAACCGATGCCAGCCCCTGTACCGTCTGGTGCTCGAACAACTCCTTGGGCGTGAATTGAATGCCGGCCTGACGTGCCCGGCTGACCACTTGCAAGGAAATGATCGAGTCGCCGCCCAACTCGAAGAAGTTGTCGGCCAGCCCCACCTTGTCCAGTTTCAATACGTCCGCCCAGATCACTGCAATCGTACGCTGCAGGTCCGTTTGCGGTTCAAGGTAGGCCTGCTGTAACAGGCTGGCATCCGCGTGTGGCAGGGCTTTGCGGTCCAGCTTGCCATTCGGCGACAGCGGCAGCTGATCCAGGAACAGCAAGTGTGCAGGCACCATGTATTCAGGCAGTGCGGCCTTGAGTTCGACCCGCAGGGCATCACGCAGCGTCGACTGATTATCAGGGCCGCCTTGCATCACCGATGGCTCGGTCGGCACCACATAACCCACCAACTGGTGTCCCTGCGGCCCTGGCTGAGCCAATACCACGGCTTGACGCACCCCTGGTAACGCCTGCAGGCGCGCTTCGATTTCACCGAGTTCGATACGGAAACCGCGAATTTTCACCTGATGGTCAATACGCCCGACGTACTCGACGACCCCATCGATGCGGTAGCGCGCCAGGTCACCGGTGCGGTACAGGCGCTCACCCTCCGGGGCTCCAAACGGATCGGGGATGAACCGTTCTGCCGAGAGCTGGGCCTTGCGGTGATAACCGCGTGCCAGGGCTTTACCACCGATGTACAGCTCTCCACAGACGCCAACCGGCACCGGATTGAGGCCCGAGTCGAGGATATGGATCCGCGTATCAGGCAGCGCCTTGCCGATCTCGACGTCGCCCTGCCGAACGCTCAAACGCTCACTGTGAGTCGCATTGATCGTCGCCTCGACCGGGCCGTAACGGTTGTAGATTGCCACGTGCGGCAAGCACTCCAGGGCCCTGTTGAGCAGGTCATGGGTGATGGCTTCGCCACCCGAGAACAAACGCTTCAGGCTATGGCAGTGGGCAACGTGCTCCGCGTCGAGGAAACTCTTGAGCATGGACGGAATGAAGTGCAGGGTCGTGACGCCATGGGCACGAATCAGATCGATCAGAAGCGCCGGGTCACGCTGATCACCCTGCCGTGCCAGCAGCACCTTGGCACCACAGGTCAATGGCCAGAGCAGCTCCCACACGGACACGTCAAAGCTGAACGATGTTTTTTGCAAGACCACATCGTGCTCGTTGAGGCCATAGGCGTTCTGCATCCAGCGCAGGCGGCCACAGAGTGCTTGCTGATCAACGCCTGCACCTTTCGGTTTGCCGGTCGAGCCAGAGGTGTAAATGACGTAGGCCAGGTTCTGCGCGACGCTGGTTTGCGTCAGGTTCTCGCCCGGGTAACCTGCAAATTCATCGTGTCGGTCGACGACAACGCAGTGCATCCGTGCCGGCACCGGTACGTGCGCAACCGATGATGCCTGCGTCAGCAACAGCTGAATATCACTGTCCTCGAGCATATAGGCCAAGCGGTCCTGCGGGTAGTCCGGGTCCAGCGGCACATAGGCGCCGCCCGCCTTGAGCACAGCCAGCAACCCCACCACCATCTCCAGGCTGCGCGCCATGGCGATACCGACCAGCACATCGGGGCCTACACCCAGCTCACGCAACCGGCCTGCCAGTTGGTTAGCCCTGTGGTTCAGCTCGGCATAGCTCAACGACTGCCCCTCGAAAAGCACCGCCACGGCATCAGGCGTCTGTGCTACCTGCGCTTCGATCAACTGGCTGACACTCAGCTCATCGGTGCTGACGGCGGCCTGGTAGTTCCAGTCCGAGACCATCAGGCGAGCTGCTTGCGGATCCAGCAGAGGCAGGTCGCCCAGTGCCGTGGTGGCATTGTCGACGAGCGCCTCGAGCAGATTGGCGAAGTGGCTGGCGACCCCTTGGATCGCTTGCGTACTCCACAGCGTTCGATCATGGGTGTAGCGGACGGACAGCACATTGCCGAGCCCGATTGCCACGCTGAGGGGGTAGTTGGTCTGCTCTCGGTTAGCCACTTCCCCAAACTGCAAGCCGGCCGGCGCGCCTTGCTGGAGGGCTTCGGACACCGGATAGCTCTCGAACACCAGGAGGTTGTCGAACAGTGCCTCCCCGCCCAGGCCTGCCCAGCGCTGCACCTCGTACAACGGCGTGTGCTCGAACTCACGCAGGGCAAGGTTGCTCGCTTGCACTTGGCTGATCCACTCAGCCACCGTCTGCTCCACGCGAGGGGAACCGATCACAGGCAAGGTGTTGATGAACAAGCCGATCTGTTCCTCCACACCCGGCAGGTCAGCCGGTCGCCCTGCTACCGTAGCGCCGAAGCACACGGTCGATTGCCCCGTATAGCGGTGCAGAAGCAGCATCCACGCAGATTGCATCAGCGTATTGACCGTGACCCGGTTAGCCCGGGCGAACGCTTCGACACGTGCGGTCTGCTCGCGGTCGAAAACCTGGTGGAAGGCTGCGTGACCAGACGCCTGCTCACCCGGCGCCATGCGTATCGCGTGCACCAGACGCGTCGGTTGTTCCAGCGCCGTCAATTGCTCCTTCCAGAAGGTTTCAGCGGCAACCGCATCCTGGCGCTGCAACCACGCGATGTATTCGCGGTAATGCGCGCTCTGGGTCGGCAGTGCCTGACCGGCATAGCGCTGCAGCACTTCCCCCAACAGACGCGACGTACTCCAGCCATCCATCAGGATGTGATGATGCGTGCATATCAGATGATGACGTTGCTCACCGGTACGCACCAACACCAGGCGCAACAAGGGGGCTGCATCCAGCACGAAGCCGCGTTGTCGCTCACGCTCGGCCAACGCGTCCAGCGCTTGATCTGCCGTTGGCTGATTGCGCCAATCCTGTTCAGTGAACGGCAGCTCGACGTGCTTGCGTACGATCTGCACCGCGTGGTCCAGGTCTCCCTGCCAGACGAAACCGGTTCGCAGAATATCGTACGCCCCCAGCGCGCCCTGCCAGGCATGCTTGAAGCGTTCCACGTCCAGCCCGTCCACGTCTACACGGAGCTGGTTGATGTAGTTGCCGGCCGACTGCTCGTACAGCGTATGGAACAACATGCCCTGCTGCATGGGTGCCAGCGGGTAGATATCGGCGATTTCGGCGGCGGGTACCGGCAGGCTGTCCAGTTCGGCCTGGCTCAAGCGGGCCAGCGGGAAATCCGAAGGCGTGACCCCACGATTGGCCGCCTGGCAGCAGTGGGTGATCAGCGCCTTGAGTTCCTGGGCATACTCATCAGCCAAGCGCTGAATGGTCGACGCGTCGAACAGTTCCCGGCTGAAGGTCCACCCCATTTTCAGCTCGCCCGCATAGACCTGCCCGTTCAGTGCCAACAGGCTGCCCAAGGGCGCCTCTTCGCTTTGATTGGCCCCGCCATCCTCCTTGGCTGGCGTGAAGACGCTGTCTTGCTCCTGGAAACTGCCGTCGAATTGCCCCAGGTAGTTGAAGACAATTTCACCCTGCGGCAGGCTCTCCAGCACCTGCCGGCTGTCATCGCTGCCAAGATAGCGCAGCAGCCCGTATCCAATACCCTTGTTGGGGACTGCCCGCAGTTGCTCCTTGATGACCTTGATCGAGCTGTCGAGTTGCGCCTGAGCGGTCAAGGTCACCGGATAGATGCTGGTGAACCAACCCACGGTGCGCGTCAGGTCCAGGTCGTCGAACACGTCCTCACGGCCATGCCCTTCCAGGCGCACCAGTACGTTAGTCCGCCCGGTCCAACGGGCCACCACACGCGCCAGCGCTGCGAGCAGCGGGTCATTGATCTGGGTGCGGTAGGCCATGGGCGCTTCATGCAAAAGCTTGCGCGTCCACTGTGCATCCAGATGGGTGCTTGCGTAGGCGGCGTGCCTGACCTGGTTACCGCCTTGCAGATGATCACGGGGCAAATCGTCGTCAGCATGCTGCAACTGTGCGTGCCAGTAGCTCAGCTCCTGAGCCAGATCGGCGCTTTTGCCGTACGCCTGCAGCCGTTCGGCCCAAGCCTTGTAGGCGCTGGTCTTGGCAGGCAATTCGACAGGCTGGCCGGCCGAGACTGACAGATAGGCCTGCTGCAGATCCTCAAGCAGTACGCGCCATGACACACCGTCAACGACCAGGTGATGGACCACCAACAGCAGCCGTTGGTCACCATCAGGCAACGTGCCCAGCAATACCCGCATCAAGGGGCCACCGAGCGTGAAACTGCGCTGCGCATCACTGGCCGCGCGCAAAAGCGCGTCCATGTCGCTGAACGAGCGATGCCACAGTACGTCCTGGGCTTCGACATCGTTGAACGTGCCTTGCCAACTTCCGCCTGCCTGATCAAAACCCAGGCGCAGCGCGTCGTGGTGCTGCAGCACGTGTTGCAGTGCGGCACCCAGATGCTGCGGGTCGATGCTTACGCTGGGTGCCAGCAGTACCGACTGGTTCCAGTGCTCAGGCTGGGGCATCGCCTGATCGAAGAACCAGTGCTGAACAGGTGTCAGCGGCGAGGTGCCGGTGACTGCGCCTTGGTCGATGACAACGTTATCGGCACACCGCGCAACCGATGCCAAGCCTTGTACGGTCTGGAATTGGAACAATTGCTTGGGCGTGAACTGGATGCCTGCCTGGCGCGCACGGCTGACCACCTGCAAGGAAATGATCGAGTCGCCACCCAGCTCGAAGAAGTTATCGGTCAGCCCGACCTTTTCCAGTTTCAACACACCCGCCCAGACCGCAGCAATACTGCGTTCCAGTTCGGTACGAGGCTCAAGGTACTGGGCTTGGAACACGCTGGTATCGGGCTGTGGAAGCGCCTTGCGATCCAGCTTGCCATTGGGCGTCAGCGGCAACGCTTTGAGGAACACAAGCTGCGCCGGGACCATGTACTCCGGCAGGCTTTGCTTGAGCTGGCCACGCAACGCATCACGCAGCGCTGACTGCTGCTCGAGTGTGTCCATCACGGCATCATCGGCCGGTACCACATAGCCCACCAATTGCTTGCCACTTGGGCCATCCTGAGCCAACAGGACCGCTTCATGGACAGCCTCCTGGGCCTGCAGCCGCGCCTCGATCTCACCCAGCTCGATACGGAAGCCACGAATCTTCACCTGGTGATCGATGCGACCGGCATACTCGATCAGCCCGTTTTCCTGGTAGCGGGCGAGGTCGCCGGTACGGTACATCCTGCCGCCGCCCTGCTCATCGAACGGGTCGGGAATGAAGCGTTCGGCTGTCAGGCCTGGGCGGCCGAGATAACCCCGTGCCAACCCCGCACCGGCCATGTACAGCTCGCCGTTTACACCTACCGGTACCGGCATTACCGCTTCACTCAGCAGATAAACCGCACTGTTGGCGATCGGCCGGCCAATGTTGGCTTTGCCATTGGCGCAACGCAGGGTAAAGGTGGAGTAGGTCGTGTCCTCGGAAGGGCCGTACAGGTCATAAACCTGTTGCACATGCCCGGTCGCGTACAAGTCGTCGACCAGCGACTGCTTCAGCGCTTCCCCGGCAAGGTTGATGGTGCGAACGGTTGCCGGCAGGGCATCGGTCTCAAGCAGCATCTTGATTGCCGAAGGTACGGTGTTGACCAGGCGTACGCGGTCTTTGGCCGCCAGGTGTGGCAGCTCCAGCGCGTTGGCAGCAAGCACCGCGTAGCCTCCGGCCGACAGCGTGACGAACAGCTCCCACACCGACAGGTCGAAACAGATCGAGGTCGAGGCCAGCACACCGCACAGGTCCTCTTGGCTGTAAACCGTCAGTGCCCAACCAATCAGCGCCGTTACGTTGCGGTGCTCGATCAGAACACCCTTGGGTTTGCCTGTGGACCCAGAGGTATAGATGCTGTAGGCCAAATTGCCCGGTTCGGTCAGGCAGACCGGATCGGTTACCGGGTATGCCTGCAGCGACAACTGATCCAGCAACAAAGTCCTGGCATGGAACTCCTCAGGCATGCGCGCAAGCAGGTGCGACTGGGACAACAGCAAAACCGACTGGCTGTCCTCGAGCATGTACTCGATACGGTCCTGCGGGTATTCAGGATCGAGCGGCACATAGGCGCCACCCGCCTTGAGTATCGCCAGTAGGCCAACCACCATTTCAGGGCTGCGCTCCATAGCGATGCCCACCAGCACATCCGGGCCTACCCCCTGCTCACGAAGCCTGTGCGCCAACTGGTTGGCCCGTTCGTTCAGCGTTGCATAACTCAACACCTGTTCGCCAAACAACAAAGCCGGGGCGTCGGGTGACACACGCACCTGAGCTTCGAACAATTGGTGCATGGCTTTATCGGCAGGGTAATCCGCTTGCGTGCTGTTCCAGTCGCTGATGACGCGTTGCTGCTCTTGCGGGCTCAGCATCGACAAGCCTGCAACAGGCTGGTGCGGCTGCCCTGCGATGCTGACGAGCACGTTGACCCAGTGCCCTGCCATGCGCTCGATGGTGGCCGCGTCGAACAGATCGGTCGCATACGTCAACGCCGCGCTGATACCCGCTTCGTGCTCGAACGTGTCCAGTGCCAGGTCGAACTTGGCCACATGGCTTTGCGCCGCCAACTCCTCCATCAGCAGGCCTGGCAGGTTGCGCCCTTCGCTTTTTTTGGTCTCGGTCTGGTGGTTGTACATCACCTGGAACAACGGGCTGTGGCTGAGGCTGCGCTCCGGCTGCAAAGCTTCGACCAGTTGTTCGAAAGGCAAATCCTGATGCGCCTGCGCGCCCAAAGCACGTTGCCTGACTTGCTCCAGCAGCTCGGTAAAGGTGATGCCCAGGTCGAACTCGGCACGCAGCACCTGGGTATTGACGAAGAAGCCCGCCAAGCGCTCCGTCTCGGCACGGTTGCGGTTGGCGATCGGAACGCCCACGCGGATATCCGCCTGCCCTGAGTAGCGGTGCAGCAGCGTTTGAAAGCTGGCGAGCAACAGCATGAACGGTGTCACGCCCTGCTGCTGCGCCAATTGCTTGAGCGAACCGACCAGTTCCCCGTCCAAAGGGATTTCCAACCGTGCACCCTGTTGGCTGTGGACCGCCGGGCGAGGACGATCGGTCGGCAACTCCAGCACCGGTTGCTCATCACCCAACTGTGCTTTCCAGTAGGTAAGTTGCCGGTCCTGTTCACCCGCCTGCATCCAGGCCCGCTGCCAAATGGCGTAGTCGGCGTACTGGATCGGCAACGCCGGCAACTGCACGTCGCGGCCTTGGCTGAACCCTTCATAAAGCTTGACCAGGTCTTGCACCATCACTGGCAAGGACCACCCGTCAGCCACGATGTGGTGCAACGTCAGTGTGAGCACGTGCTCTTGCGCCCCCAACTGCAACAGCCTGGCCCGCATCAGTGGCCCATGTTCCAGGTCGAAGGGCAGCTGGGCCTCAGCTTCAAGGCAGGCACGAACAGAAGGCGCAGTGGCCTCGACAGGCTCCACGACCAGCGCGAACGGCATGTGCGGATGAAGGACCTGTACCGCCTGTTCACCCTCCAGCCGGAAGGTGGTACGCAGCGTTTCGTGGCGGGCGATCAACGACTCGAAACTGCGCTGCAAAGCGCTGATGTCCAGTGCACCTGTGAACTTCAAGGCAGCAGGAATGTTATAGGCAGAACTTTGCGGCTCCAGCTGCCAAAGGAACCATTGCCTTTGCTGAGCAAAGGAAAGCGGTATCGGGTCGACATCGCCACGGCTCTGCGGGATCGGTAACTGCGCAAGGCTCATGCCCTTCGATGCGAGCTTTTCAAGAAAGAGCTTGCGCTGTGGCAGGGGCAGGCCAATGAAGCGTTTTACCAGTTCCAAATTTCTGTTATCCGTTTGCATCTCAAACTGCCTCAAGCTCGCTCATGAAGTCCTGGAGGTCGTCCAGGTCTGCATCGGTATTGGTATTCAAGCCACTGATCATGGCTGCGTATGCCTGCAGGTTTTGGGCCTGGAACAGCAAGGCGAGCGGCAAGTTGATGCCCAGCTCAACCTGCAGGCGAGCCATCACCTGGGTCGCCAGCAAGGAGTGGCCACCCAGTTCAAAGAAGTTGTCGTAAAGGCCCACCTTGTCCAGCTTCAGCACATCGGCCCAGACCGCTGCGATCCGTTGCTCCAATGCACTTTGTGGCGCCGTGAACTGGCCCTGCAGCAGGCTGGCATCCGGTTGCGGCAGCGCCTTGCGGTCCAGCTTGCCGTTGCCGGTCAGCGGCAAGCTGGCGAGGAACAGCACCTGAGTCGGAACCATGTATTCCGGCAGGCTTGCCTTGAGCGCTTCGCGCAGGGAAGCCCGCAGCACAACCTGGCCTTCGAGGCTGTCCAGGACCGCGCTGTCGACAGGTACCACATACCCCACCAACTGTTTGCCATGCGGGCCATCCTGGGCAACCACCACCCCCTGGCGCACTGCGCCCTGCTCCTGAAGGCGTGCTTCGATCTCACCCAACTCGATACGGAAACCACGAATCTTCACCTGGTGATCGATGCGCCCCAGGTACTCGATCACGCCATCACCGCCATAGCGGGCCAAGTCTCCCGAGCGGTACAGGCGGCCACCGTGGCTATCGAATGGGTTCGGTACGAAACGCTCCGCAGTCAACGCCGGGCGACCGTGATAGCCACGTGCCAGGCCCTCCTGGCCAATCATCAGCTCACCCTGGCTACCGGGCACGATCGTGTTCAAGGCGCCGTCCAGCAGGTACCAACTCAGGTCAGGAATCACCTCGCCAATCGGGCTGCTGCCAACCTGCTTGAGGTCGTCCCGACGGATTGGCCGATAGGTCACATGCACCGTGGTCTCGGTGATGCCATACATGTTGATCAGGCGCGGCTGGTGGTCACCGAAAACGTCGAACCAGGGCTTGAGGCTGCTCACATCCAACGCCTCACCGCCAAACACCACATGCCGCAGTGCCAGCTGGTTGCCAGCCTGCGCTGCGTTGCAGGCCAGCGGGATCAGTTGCTGAAACGCCGAGGGCGTCTGGTTCAGGACTGTGACCTGCTCGCTGACCAACAACGCATGGAAATCTTGCGGTGAACGCGCCACATCCCTCGGCACAATGACCGCCTTGCCGCCATACAGCAGCGCGCCGTACAGCTCCCACACTGAAAAGTCGAACGCGTAGGAGTGGAATACCGTCCATACGTCGCTGGCATCGAACCGGAACCAGCCCTGGGTCGCCGCGAACAAGCGCACCACGTTATGGTGCGCCAGCAGCGCACCCTTGGGTTTGCCCGTGGAACCCGAGGTGTAGATCACATACGCCAGGTTCTGCGGTGATACCACGCGATCCAGGTTCGCCTCGCTGTAGTCGGCCAGCGCCCTATCGTCCAGGTTCACGGTCTGCATGCCTGGCGTAATCGGCAAGGCATCGCGCACGTGGCTTTGGGTCACCAACAAGCCGATGCCACTGTCCTCGAACAGGTAGGCAAGGCGATCCTGGGGGTATTCCGGGTCCAGCGGCACATAAGCGCCGCCCGCCTTGAGGATGCCGAGCAGGCCGACGACCATGTCCAGGCTGCGCTCCACGGCAAGCCCCACCAGTACGTCGGGCCCGACACCCAGTTCGCACAGTTTGTGCGCCAAGCGGTTGGCGCGGCGGTTCAATTCGCCGTAGCTCAGTGTCTGGCCGGCAAAACTCAAGGCGGGTGAATTCGGCGACAACGCGACCTGGGCTTCGATCAACTGATGAAGCGTGTGCTCGCTGGGGAATTTCGCCGGGTTGCGGTTCCAGTCCTGAATGATTCGGGCCTGCTCCTGTTCTGCCAGCAGAGGCAGATCGGCAACGCGCTGCTGTGGTTCGTGAACAATCCCCTGCAGCAAGTTCAGCCAGTGCCGGGCCATGTGTTCGATAGTCTTAGCCTCGAACAGGTCAGTGGCATAGGTCAGCGCAGCACTGATGCCTTGCTCATGCTCGAAGGTGTCCAAGGTCAGGTCGAACTTGGCCGTGTGGCTGTCCCAGGCCAGTTCTTCCATTTCCAGCCCCTGCAGACGGCGGCGCTCGCCTTTGGCCTGGGTCTGGTGGTTGTACATCACCTGGAACAAAGGGCTGTGACTGAGGTTGCGCTCGGTCTGCAGGGCCTCCACCAGTTGCTCGAACGGCAGGTCCTGGTGCGCCTGAGCACCCAGCACACGTTGCTTGACCTGTTGCAGCAGCGCAGTGAAGGTCATCTGCAGGTCGAATTCTGCGCGCAGCACTTGAGTGTTGACGAAGAAGCCGATCAGCCGCTCGGTCTCGACCCGATTCCGGTTGGCGACGGGCACACCGACGCGGATATCGCACTGCCCGCTGTAGCGGTGCAGCAATGCCTGGAAGCTGGCCAACAACACCATGAAGGGCGTGGCGCCCTGTTGCTGGGCCAACTGCTTCAGCGCGCCAGCCAGCGTGCTGTCGATTGCCACAGTAACGCGGGCGCCGTGGTAGCTGCTGGTCGTGGGCCGCGGCCGGTCGGTGGGCAGCGCCAGCACGGGCTGTTCGTCACCCAGTTGTTCGGTCCAGTAGGCGAGCTGTCGCGCCTGCTCGCCGGCCTCCATCCAGTTTCGCTGCCAGATGGCGTAGTCGGCGTACTGCACCGGCAGCACAGGCAGGTCCACCGCCTGCCCTTGGCTGTAGCCTTGGTAGAGCTGCACCAGTTCATTGATCATCAGCGGCATCGACCAGCCGTCAGATACGATGTGGTGCAGGGTCAGCACCAGCACCTGTTCGCCCGGCATCAGCCCCAGCAACTTCACCCGCAACAGCGGGCCCGTTTGCAGGTCGAAGGGCAGATGGGCTTCGCGCTCGACGTGACGACGCACGCTGGCGTCATCGGCCTGCTCCAGCTGTTCGAACATCAATTCGAAGGGGGTGTGTGCATGGACCACTTGTATGGCCTGCTCGCCTTCCAGGCGGAAGGTGGTGCGCAATGTCTCGTGACGGGCGATCAACGCCTCGAAGCTGCGCTGCAGGGCAGCAGTGTCCAACTGCCCTTTGAAGCGCAAGACGGACGAGAGGTTGTACGCGGTACTCACCTCCCCCAGTTGTGACAGTATCCACAGCCGCTGCTGGGCATAGGACAGCAGTACCGGCTCTTCTGGATCCCTCGGGAAGATCGGCGTGACCCCATACAGGTTGACGCCTTGTTTCTTGAGCAAGGCTGCCAACGCCTTACGTTTTTGGGTGGACAACGATACGACCGTATCGAGCAGCTCTTGCACAGGGAATCTCCTAAGAAATCAGCTCTTCAATTTCCTCCGTAGGTAGACGATTGAGCACTGGCAAGGATTTAGATGGAAATTCGCGCCGCTTACCGTGTGGGCGCCGGTTGGCCGGCTCCCACACGCTCCCTGCTAAGTCAAAAAGCTAGGAAACCAGCTCATCGAGCTCTTCCGTGCTCAAGCTGTCGAGCAACGCCAGGGACTTGGCCAACTGGTCCTGGGTAGCGTCGATGGCGGGCGCCTTGGCTTCAAGCTGGCGGCTGAAGTCAGCCAGGACAGGGAACTCGAAGAGCTCTTTCAGCTCGGCCGAGACACCGGCTTGCTCCTGGATGCGCACGATCACCGAAGTCGCCAACAGGGAATGGCCACCTAGCGCGAAGAAGTTGTCAGTGAGGCCGACCTTCTCCAGCTTCAGCACATCGGCCCAGATCGCCGCGATCTGTTGCTCCAGCTCACTCTGCGGCGCCACGTACTCGCCTTGTAGCAGGCTGGCATCCGGTTGTGGCAGGGCTTTGCGGTCCAGCTTGCCGTTCGGTGTTACCGGCAGCTTGCTCAGCAACAGCAGGTGCGTGGGCACCATGTAATCCGGAAGCCCGGCCTTGAGGGCCTCACGCAGGCTGTCGCGCAATGCGGCCTCGTCTTGCGTGCTGTCGGCGGGTACCACATAGCCCACCAACTGTTTACCGCTCGGCCCGTCCTGGGCCAGTACCACCGCTTCCTGCACCGCTGGCAATTCCAACAGGCGCGCTTCGATTTCACCCAGTTCAATCCGCAACCCGCGGATCTTCACCTGGTGGTCGAGACGCCCGGCGTAGTCGATCACGCCATCGGCGTTGTAACGCGCCAGGTCACCGGTGCGGTACAGGCGCCCGCCGTTGTCGCTGAACGGGTCCGGCACAAAACGCTCGGCCGTCAGCGCCGGGCGCTGGTGATAACCACGTGCCAAACCTACGCCGCCCAGGTACAGCTCGCCGGCACTGCCGCGTACCGCCGGTTGCAGGCTGCCTTCGAGGATGTGGGTCTTGAGGTTGTCGATCGGCTGGCCGATCGGCACGCTGATGCTTTCGTCCGGGCGGCAGGTCCAGTGGGTGACGTCGATGGCCGCTTCGGTCGGGCCGTACAGGTTGTACAGGCCGGCGGCTGGCAGGCGTTGCAGGGTCTGGCGCGCCAGCTCGGCCGGCAATGCCTCGCCACTGCACACCACACGCTTGAGGCTGCGGCAGCTTTCCACCGCTTCGTGGGTCATGAACGCCTGCAGCATCGACGGCACGAAGTGCAAGGTGCTGATGGCGTACTGGTTGATGGTGTCGACCAGCAACTGCGGGTCGCGGTGGGCACCCGGCTGAGCCATGACCAGGCGCGCGCCGGTCATCAGCGGCCAGAAGAACTCCCACACCGACACGTCGAAGCTGAACGGGGTTTTCTGCAGCACACTGTCGCTGGCGTCCAGGCCATAGGCTTTCTGCATCCACCACAGGCGGTTAACCAGTGCCTGGTGGCTGTTGCCGGCGCCTTTCGGGCGGCCGGTGGAGCCGGAGGTGTAGATCACATAGGCGAGGTTCAGCGGGGCTACGTCGATGCCAGGATTGGCATCGCTGTAGCCATCGAGGTTTTCGCTGTCCAGGTCCAGGCTGTGCAGGCCGACGGGGATCGGCAAGGCATCACGCAGGTGCGACTGAGTCAGCAGCAAGGCAATGCCGCTGTCCTCGAACATATAGCTCAGGCGGTCCTGCGGGTACTCCGGGTCCAGCGGCACATAGGCGCCACCGGCTTTGACGATACCCAGCAAGCCGATGACCATCTCCAGGCTGCGCTCCATGGCGATGCCTACCAGCACGTCCGGGCCCACGCCCAGTTCACGCAGCTTGTGCGCCAGCTGGTTGGCTTTGCCATTGAGTTCGGCGTAGCTCAGGGTCTGCTCACCAAACATCAACGCCGGGGCGTCCGGGGTGGCGAACACTTGGGCTTCGATCAGTGAGTGGATACTGCGCTCATTCGGATACGCCGCGAGGGTGTCGTTCCAGCCTTCGACCATCATCTGCTGCTCTTGCAGGCTCAGCATCGGCAGCTCGCCGACTACTGCATCCGCATCGGCGACCAATGCCTGCAGCAGGCGGGTGAAATAACCCGCCAACCGGCCAATGCTCTCGTCGCTCCACAGGGCACGGTCATGGCTGTATTGCATCGACAGAGTCGCGCCCAGTTCTACTACCAGCGTCAGCGGGTAGTTGGTCTGCTCTTGCACAGCCACGTCGCCAAAGCGCAACCCGCCCGGCGCGCCTTGTTGCAGCGCCTCGGACACCGGGTAGTTCTCGAACACCAGAATACTGTCGAACAGCGCGTCACCGCCCTGCCCGGCCCAGCGCTGTACGTCGTACAGCGGGGTGTGCTCGAACTCGCGCACGGCCAGGTTGCAAGCCTGCACCTGGCTGATCCACTCGGCTACCGTCTGCTCGGCACGGGGCGCGCCAATCACCGGCAGGGTGTTGATGAACAGGCCGATCTGCTCTTCCACCCCGGCGAGGTCCGCGGGGCGGCCGGCCACGGTGGCGCCGAAGCAGACGCTGGCCTGGCCGGTATAGCGCTGCAACAGCAGCAGCCAGGCCGATTGCACCAGGGTGTTGACGGTGACGCGGTTAGCGCGGGCGAAGGCTTCGATGCGGGCGGTCTGCTCGGTATCGAGGGCCAGGCGATGATCACCGTAGCCGCTGCCCGCAACGCCCGCACTACCGGCAATGGCCTGGGCCAGGCGCGTCGGCTCGTCGAGCGCGGCCAACTGGGCCTGCCAGAAGGCTTCGGCGACCGCCGCGTCCTGGCCTTGCAGCCAGGCGATATAGTCGCGGTAGTGCGTGGCCTGGGCCTTTGGCGCCATGCCTGCGTAACGTTGCAGCACTTCACCCAGCAGGCGTGAGGTGCTCCAGCCATCCATCAAGATGTGGTGGTTGGTGTAGATCAGGTGGTGGCGGGCTTCGCCCGTTTGCACCAGCACCAGGCGCAGCAGCGGCGCTTCGGTCAGGTCGAACCCTTGTTGGCGCTCGCCTTCGGCCAGCGTCTGCAGGGCCTGCTCAAGCGCCGGCTGGCCACGCCAGTCATGCTCGCTGCACGGCAACGCCACCGATTTGCGCACCACCTGCACGGCCTGCTCCAGCTCGCCCTGCAGCACGAAACCGCTGCGCAGGATGTCATGGGCATCGAGCGCGGCCTGCCAGGCCTGCTTGAAGCGCTGTACATCCAGCCCCTCGACATCGACCCGCAACTGGTTGATGTAGTTGCCGGCCTGTTGGTCGTAGAGCGTGTGGAACAGCATGCCCTGCTGCATCGGCGACAGCGGATACACATCGGCGATTTGCGCTGCAGGTAGAGGCAAGCTGTCCAACTGGCCCTGAGTGAGCGCGGCCAATGGGAAGTCCGAAGGCGTCACGCCGTGGTGCTGCGCCTGGCAGCAATACTCGACCAACTCGGCCAGTGCCTGCTCGTAGGCCTGGGCCAGCTGCTGGATGGTTTCCGGGCGGTAGACGTCGTCGCTGTAGGTCCACTCCAGGAACAGCTCGCCGCCATACACCTGGCCGGTGATGCTCAGCCAGTTGCCCAGTTGCGCACCGGCGCATTGGGTACGCCCGGCGCTTTCGCCGCTCGGGCTGAACACGGCGGTATCGTCGGTCGTGAAACTGCTGTCGAACTGGCCCAGGTAGTTGAAGGTGACGCGTGGCTGCGCAGTGCCGCTGAGCCGCTCGCGGACCGGGGTATCGCCCAGGTAACGCAGTAGGCCGTAACCGATGCCCTTGTCCGGCACCGCGCGCAATTGCTCTTTGATTGCCTTGATCGACGGGCCCAGCGCCTGGCCAGGGGCAAGGCGTACCGGGAACACGCTGGTGAACCAACCCACCGTGCGGCTGAGGTCAAGGTCGTCGAACAGCTCTTCGCGGCCATGGCCTTCCAGTTGCACCAGCACCTCGTCCTGCGCGCTCCACTGGCACAGGGTACGCGCCAGCGCGGTCAGCAGCAGGTCGTTGACCTGGGTGCGGTAGGCGGCGGGTGCCTGCTTCAGCAACTGGGCGGTACGCGCGGCATCCAGGCGCGATGCAGCGGTACGGGCATGCTGGTTGCCCAGGCTGCCCTGCGGGTTGTCACGCGGCAGTTCTGCCGGGCTGCCTTGCAGCACCTGCTGCCAGTAGTCAGCCTGGGCGTGTAGCGCTGGGCTGCTGGCGTGAGTGACCAAGCGCTCGGCCCAGGTTTTCACGCCGCAGGTTTTGGCCGGCAGGCTAACGACTTGCCCGTTCAGGCGTTGCTGGTAAGCCTCTTGCAGGTCCTCCAGCAGTACCCGCCATGACACGCCGTCTACCACCAGGTGGTGAATGGCCAACAGCAAACGCTGCTGGCCATCGGCGACGTCGAACAGTTCGGCACGCAGCAGCGGCCCGTGCTCCAGGTCGAGGCTGGCTTGCACCTCAGTGCCCGCAGCGTCCAGTTCGCTCAACGCCGCGAGGCTGCGCTGGCGCAGCACCGGCGAAGCGTCCACGGCCTGGAAGCGGGCCTGCCACGGGCCGTTCTGGCGGCTGAAGCGCAGGCGCAAGGCATCGTGCTGTTCCAGCACCGCACGCAGGGCCGCTTCCAGGTGCTCCACTTGCACACGCTGGGCCGGTTTCAGCAGCACCGACTGGTTCCAATGCGCAGGCTGGGCGATGTCCATCTCGAAGAAACGCACCTGGGCCGGCAGCAGCGCCACCTCACCGCGGGTCGCGGTATCCACGGGGGCTGCAAGCGGTTGCTTGGCTTCGATGCGCTTGGCGACCTGGGCCAGTTGGCCAACAGTCTGCTGTTCGAACAGCTGCTTGGGGGTGATCTTGATGCCTTGGCGCTTGGCCCGGGCAATGATCTGCAGGCTGAGGATGGAGTCGCCACCCAACTCGAAGAAGTTGTCGCTGCTGCCCACGCGTTCCAGCTTGAGCACATCGGCCCACACGGCGGCGAGCTTCTCTTCGACCTCGCCTTCTGGGGCCACATAGCCGCGGCTCACCGCGCCCGGTGTGGGCAAGGCACGCTTGTCGAGCTTGCCGTTGGCGGTCAGTGGCAGGCGCTCGAGCAACAGGATGTGTGCGGGCACCATGTAGTCAGGCAGGCGCGTTTGCAGGTGCGCCTGCAACTGCTGCGTGCTCATGCCCCCTTCAGCCACCACGTAGGCCACCAACTGCAGGCGCTCGGCATCGCCTTCCAGCGGCACGGCCAGGACCACGGCGTCGCTGACACCGGGCAGCCCGGCGATGACTCGGCCGATTTCACCCGGCTCGACGCGATAGCCACGGATTTTCACCTGGTCATCGGCACGCCCGATGAATTCGATCAGGCCTTCAGCGCTCATTCGCGCTCGGTCGCCCGCGCGGTACAGGCGGGCGCCACCCGCAGCCGGCACAAAGCGCTCGGCCGTCAGCCCCGGCTGGCCCAGGTAGCCCTGGGCAACGCCCTGCCCACCCAGGTACAGCTCGCCGACCACGTGCGGCGCCAGCGGGTTGAGGTAACCATCGAGCACCTGGGCGCAGGCATTGCCCAGCGGGCGACCGACCGGCACTGTGCGGCAGCCTTGCAGACGCTGGCTTGGCTCGAAGGTCAGCACGCCGACCGTGGTCTCGGTCGGGCCGTAGTGGTTGATCACCCGGCACCCCGGGCGCAACTCACGGACTTTTTCCAACAGGCTCCAAGGGCACGCTTCGCCGCCCAGAATCAACGCTTCGGCAGGCAGCACCTCGGCGGCGCGGGACGCTTGCAGCAGGCCTTGCAGGTGGCTTGGCACCAGCTTCACCACGCCCACCTGGTGCTGCGCCATGTAGCTGGCGAAACCGTCGGGGTCGAAGGCCAGTTCCTGCGGCAACAAATGCAGCAGGCGGCCCGAGGCCAGGGCACCGAACAGCACGGTGTGGCCCAGGTCGGCGGCGGTGGTGGACACCATGGCCATGCTCGCGCCGGCGGGCAGTTGCAGGCGCTCCAGCACGGCCTGGAGGTAGCTGGCCAGCGCCCCGTGGCTGACCACCACGCCTTTCGGCTGGCCGGTCGAGCCCGAGGTGTAGATGAGGTAGGCCGGCTGTTCAGGGCTGACTGCAACCTCTACCCGGCTGTCGCTGCAGCCTGCCCAGGTGGCGGGTTCACAGGCAACCGCCTGCACCCCGTCGAGGCCCGCGAAGCGTGTATCGCCCGGCTCATGCAGCAGCACGGCAGCGCCACTGTCGACGATCAACTGCTGCAAGCGCTCCTGCGGCTGCTGGGTGTCCAGCGGCAGGTAGGCGGCGCCGGTCTTGAGGACTGCCAGCAAGGCCATGACCCACTCGATGGAGCGCGGCAGGCACAGGGCAACGATGCTGCCAGCTCCGACGCCGCGCTGGCGCAGGTAGTCGGCCACGCGGTTGGACGCAGCGTCCAGCCCGGCCTGGGTCATGAAGCGGTCACCTGCGCGCACGCCACCTTGGGCCTGCCCTTGGGCCATCGCCTGGTGCCACAAGGCGAGGAAGTCGCGGTGCGGGTAAACTGCTGGCGCGGCCTGCTGCTGCGCCGCCACTTCAAGGTGCTCGACGATCGGCGCGTGCGGGGCGTGGCTGAGCACGTCCAGCACACGCCGCAGCGAATCCGCCAGGCGCTGAATGGTGGCCTGCTCGAACAGGTCGGTGGCGTAGGTGAAGTACCCCTCGATGCCTTCGGGTTTGTCCGAGAAGTCGAAGGCCAGGTCAAAGCGCGCATCGCCTCCTTCGCGGGCAAAGCCTTCTACCTCCAGCTCGCCCAGGCGCTTGCGCGAGGGGTCGCCGGCCACCACGTGCTGGTTGATCTTGAACTGGAACAGCGGGTTGTGGGCCAGGTTGCGCTCTGGCAGCAAGGCATCCACCAGGTGCTCGAACGGCAGCTCCTGATGCGACTGGGCGCCGCCGATCACGTCCTTGACCTGCTCCAGCAGCGCAGCGAAGGTCGCGCGCTCGTCCACTTGCACACGCAGCACTTGGGTATTGATGAAGAAGCCGATCAGGCCTTCCAGCTCTTTGCGGTTACGCCCGGCATTCGGTGCGCCGATGCGGATGTCCGACTGCCCGCTGTAGCGCGACAGCACCACCGCCATGGCCGCCAGCATCAGCACGAATACGGTGTGGCCGCCCTTGCGTGCCTGGGCGCGCAAAGCCTCGGCCTGCTCGGCGCCGATGTTCAGCTTGAGCACCGCGCCGCGATAGCTCGGCGTGGCCGGCCGCTCGAAGTCCAGCGGCAGGCTCAGCAACGGCTGCTCGTCACCCAGTTGCGCCTGCCAGTACGCCAGCTGGCGCTGGGCCTCACCGGCCTCCAGCCAGGCACGCTGCCAGATCGCATAATCGGCGTACTGGATCGGCAGAGCCGGCAATTCGGCCTGACGGCCTTCAGCCAACGCGGTGTACAACTGGATGAATTCCTGCACCAGCAGGTCGCTCGACCAACCGTCGGAGATGATGTGGTGCATGCTCAGGGCCAGCACATGGTGCTCGGCGTCCACGCGCAGCAGCGTAACCCGCATCAACGGCCCGGCCAGCAGGTCGAACGGCTGCTTCAGCGCGGCATCGACAGCCACGCTCAAGGCGGCTTCATCGTCCTGGCACTCGACCACGTCCAGCACCAGCGGGCAGGCGTCGAGAATGTCCTGATGGAACTCGCCTTCATCCGAGACGAAGCGGGTACGCAGTGATTCATGGCGGCTGACCAGCGCATCCAGCGCCTGCTGCAATACCGCCAGGTTGAGTGCGCCCTTTAGGCGCACGGCCATCGGCACGTTATAGGCCGGGCTGTCGGGCTCCAACTGCCACAGGAACAGCAAGCGCTGCTGGGCAAACGACAACGGAATGCGCGCCAGGCCCTGGCGTGCGGGCACGATGGGCAACAGGCGGAAGCTTTGCCCAGTGGCCTGCATTTTCTCCAGGATCTGCTGACGCTGCTCCACAGGGAGGCCGACGAAGCGTTGGGCAATGCGTTGTGCTGCAGTGAGTTCCATGTCAGGCCTCTGTGAATTCATTCATCATTTTTTCGATATCGCTCAGCCCATCGTCGCTCAGCGACAGGCCCTGCTCGTCCAGTGCCTGGGCGAACGCACGCAGCTCGGGGTGGGCGAAGATCAGCCGCAGGGGCAGGTCCAGGCCCAGCTCCACGTTGATGCGCGAAACCGCCTGTGCGGCCAGCAGGGAGTGGCCGCCGAGCTCGAAGAAGTTGTCGTTCAGGCCAACCTGGCCGAGGTTCAGCAATTGCGCCCAGATCTGCGCCAGTTGCTGTTGCAGTTCGGTCTGCGGCGCTTCGTAGTCGTGCTGCGGCTGGCTGGGGTCGGGCAGCGGCAGCGCCTTGCGGTCGAGCTTGCCGCTGGGGGTCAGCGGCATGTTCGGCAGGGTCACCAGGTAGGACGGGATCATGTAGTCCGGCAGGCTGGCCTTCAGGTACTGCTTAAGCGCCTGGCGCAGGTCGCCAGTGCTGCCTTCGACAGGCACGGCATAGGCGCACAGCTGCTTGCCGCTGGGCAGGTCGATGGCCAGTACCGTTGCCTCGCGCACATCCGGGTGCGCGCGCAGGTACTGCTCGATCTCGCCCAGTTCAATGCGGAAGCCGCGCACCTTCACCTGGTGGTCAGCTCGCCCGCGATAGGCCAGTTGCCCCTGCTCGTCGTAGTACCCGAGGTCGCCGGTGCGGTACAACCGGCCTCCACCCACGGGGTCGAACGGGTCGGGAATGAAGCGTTCGGCTGTCAGCGATGGGCGTTGGTGGTAACCCCGCGCCAGGCACCCAGCCCCGCCGATGAACAGTTCGCCCGACACGCCGACCGGGGTCGGCGCCAGGCCGTCGTCCAGGGCGTGCAAGGTCCGGCCTGGCAACGCTCGGCCAATCGGCACGCCGCCTGCGCTGATCTGCTCGGGCGTCATTGGCGAGCAGTCGAACGTGGTGGCGACCACGGTCGCCTCGGTCGGGCCGTAGGTGTTGAGCAGGCGCACCGCCGGCGGCCCGTCGGCCAGCCAGGCGCGCAGGGCATCTTCCGGCACCGCTTCACCGCCCACGTGGATCTGCTTGAGCCGGCCATAGGCCTCGGGTGCGCGACGCTCCAGGGCCAGTAGCCGCCAGTAGGCCGCCGGCAAGTCGGCCACAGTAACCCCGTGGCGGTTGATCTCGTCCACCAGGGTGTTGGTGTCCCACAGCCGCAGGTCGCGCAGCACCACGCAAGCGCCTTGCGCCAGCGGCGGGAAAAACTGCTCGATGAAGCCGTCGAAGCTGAAGGTGGCGAACTGCAGCACACGGTCTTCCGGGCTCAGGCGCGAGTAGTCGCCAGCCACCTGGCAGAACACCGACAAGGCATGGTGATCGATGGCCGCGCCCTTGGGCATGCCGGTGGAACCGGAGGTGTAGATGACATAGGCGAGGTTGTGCGGCGCGGCCAGGTTCGGCAGCGGCTCGGCTGGCCAGGCGTGCAGCCACTGGGTGCCGGGTTCGAGCACCACGCAAGGCAGCTGCTTATCCAACTGCAAGCGCGCCAGCGACGGCGCATCGGCCAGCAGCAGGCCGATGCCGCTGTCCTCGACCATGTACGCCAGGCGCTCTTGCGGGTAGTCCGGGTCCAGCGGCACATAGGCACCGCCAGCCTTGTGAATGGCGATCAGCGCCAGCGCCATGCCCAGGCCGCGCTCGACGGCTACACCTACCAGGCGGTCTGGGCCTACGCCCAGGGCACGCAGGCGGTGGGCCAACTGATTACTGCAGCGGTCCAGCTCGGCGTAGCTCAGTTGCTGGTCGTCAAAAATAAGCGCCACGGCGTCGGGCCGCGCACTTGCCTGACGCTCCAGCAACTGGTGCGCACACAGGCCGCTGCTGGCCTGCGGTGCCGGGTTCCAGCCTTGAGTCAGTTGACGGCGCTCAGCGTCGGCCAAGAAGTCCAGCTCGGCGATGCAGCGCTGCGGCTCGGCACAGATGGCTTCGAGCAGCGCTTGCCAGTGCCCGGCCATGCGCTCGATACGCGGGGCATCGAACAGGTCGGTGGAGTAGTTGAACGAGGCCGTTACACCGTCGGAGCGTTCCAGGGTGTTAAGCGAGATGTCGTACTGCGCGCCCGGCTCCAGCAGGTCCACTTCCCGGACCTTGAGGCCGTGCAGGGCATCGCTGGACACCTGCTCGCCCAAGTCGCGCAAGTGGTTGTACAGCACCTGGAAGAACGGGTTCACGCCCTGGTCGCGCTCGGGGTACAGGGCTTCGGCCACCTCAAGGAACGGCACGTCCTTGTTGGCCTGGGCCTGCAACGTGGTCTCCTTGATCGCGGCCAGCAGTTGCGGGAACGGCAGGCTGCCATCGACGCCCACCCGCGCCACCACCACGTTGATGAAGAAGCCGATCAGCCCTTCGAGCTCCAGGCGGTTGCGGTTGGTGACTGGCACGCCGATGTTGATCGTGTCCTTGCGGCTGTAGCGCGACAACACGATGGCATAGGCCGCCAAAAAGACATGGAACAGCGTGGCATTGGACGCCACCGCCAATGCCCGCAGGCGCTCGGTCAGGGCCAGCGGCAGGCGCACATCGAAGCGGCTGCCCTGGTAGCTTTTGACCTGCGGGCGAATACGGTCGGCGGGCAGTTCGAGGACTTCGAAGTCGTCTTCCAGGCGCGCCTTCCAATAGTCGATCTGTGCCTGCATCTGCCCCTCGGCCAGCCATTTGCGCTGCCAGGCGGCGAAGTCGGCGTACTGCACCGGCAGCGGTTCGAAGGCCCGCACCTGGCCGCTGGCGGCCGCGTTGTAGGCCGCTGCGAACTCGCGTACCAGCAGGCTCATCGACCAACCGTCGGAGACGATGTGGTGCAGGGTCAGCGACAGCAGGTGCTCCTGCGCATGCACCTTGAACAGGCGGGCACGCAGCAGTGGGCCGTGCTCCAGGTCGAACGGGGCGAAGGCTTCGGCCTCCAGCTTGCGCATTTGCGCGGCGTCGTCCTGGCCACTGAGGTCTTCGAAACCGATCGGCACCGAGGCGGCGGGCAGGATGCGTTGCCACGGCAAACCGTTGGCTTCGACGAATACCGTGCGCAGTGACTCGTGGCGCGCCACCAGCGCGTCCAGCGCGGCCTGCACCGCAGCACGGTCAAGGGGGCCTTGCATGCGCACGGCCATTGGCGTGTTGTAGGCCAGGCTTTCGGGGTTGAGCTTCCAGAACAGCCACTGGCGGTTTTGCGAGCGGGACACCGGCAGTGGCTGCTCGCGGTCGAGGATCTCGATCTCAAGCCCAGCGCCCTGCTCGCCCTCAGCCACTGCCTGGGCGAAGGCCTGCAGGTCGACCGTGTCGAACAGGGTACGCAGCGGGATGTCCAGGCCCAGGTGCTTGCGCACCCGCGATACGGCCTGGGTGGCCAGCAGCGAGTGCCCGCCCAGGGCAAAGAAGTTGTCGCTCAGGCCCACCTGCGGCACCTGCAGCACTTCAGCCCAGATCTGCGCCAGTTGCACCTGCAGCGGGGTCACCGGTGCCTGGTAAGCCGCCTGGGTGGCCACCGGCTCGGGCAGCGCCTTGACGTCGACCTTGCCGTTGACCGTGACCGGCAGTTGCGCCAGCACCATCAGGTGGGTCGGCACCATGTGCTCGGGCAGCAGGCCTTTGAGCGTGGCGCGAATCGTGTCCTGCCAAGCTTGGCTGTCTGCCGGCATTTGGCTGGGCACCAGCCAGGCAGCCAGCACCGCTTCCGGTGCCTGGCCCTTGACCCGGACCACGGCGTTGGCGACGCCTTCCAGGCTAAGCAACTGCTGCTCGATCTCGGCCAGTTCCACGCGGTAACCGCGGATTTTCACCTGGCCGTCCATGCGCCCAGCAAACTGCAGCTCGCCAGCGGCGTTGTGCCGTACCCAGTCGCCACTGCGGTACAGGCGTTCGCCGTGGGCACCACTTGGGTCGGGCACGAAGCGCTCGGCGGTGAGCGCCGGGCGGCCGAGGTAGCCACGGGCAAGGCCGGCGCCGCCGATGTACAGCTCGCCCTTGGCCTTGGCCGGCAGTGGCTGCAGGCAGCTGTCGAGCACGCTGACGGTTGCGTTGGCCAGCGGTTGGCCGAGCGACGCCTGATCGTCCAGTTCAGCCACCAGCACGCCGACCGTGGTCTCGGTCGGGCCGTAGTGGTTGAACACCTTGAGTGCCGGCGCCAGGGCGCGGATTTTGCCGAGCAGGCCCGGGCTGATGGCTTCGCCGCCCAGCACCAGGCACTGGCCAGGCAGTGCCGCGCGACCGGCGACCAACATGGCCTCCAGGTGCGAGGGCACAATCTTAACGGCGTCCACCTGGTGCTGTGCCAGGTAGGCCGCAAAGCCCTCGGCATCCAACACTTGCTCGCGCAGCATCAGGTGCAAGGTCTGGCCACCGCACAGGGCGCCGAACAGCATGGTGTGGCCGAGGTCCGCAGCCGGGGTCGAGACTTGCGCCATGCTGTGGATCTGCCCCACCGGCAGGCGTGCGGCGATGCCCTCAACGTAGTTGCCCAAGGCGCCATGGCTGATCGCGACGCCCTTGGGCTGGCCGGTGGTGCCGGAGGTGTAGATCACGTAGGCGAGGTTGGCTGCGGCAGCACTAGGGCGTGGCGTTTTTTGGCTTAGGGCTTGGGTATGTTCCCACGCCAGGCGGGAAACGCCTTCTGGCAGTTCCGCCTGCCAGTTGCCAGGCGCCAGCACCCGCTGGGTGCCGCTGTCGGTGAGCAAGTAGGCCAGGCGTTCGGCCGGTTGTTCAGGCTCCAGGGGCAGGTACGCGCCGCCCGCCTTGAGCACGCCGAGGATGCTGGCGAGCATACCGACACTGCGGTCAGCCAGCACGCCGACCAGGGTGTCTGGCTGCACGCCGGCTTCGACCAGCCTGTCGGCGATGGCCTCGGCGCGGGCGTCGAGTTCGGCGTAGCTGGCTGCCTCGCCAGCGGCAATCACTGCGGTGCGTGTGGGGTGGCGGCGGGCGGCGTCGGCAAAGCGCTGGTGAACCAGCAGCGGCTCGACCAAATGACCTGGCACACCCCGAGTGGCTGCCAGGCCAGGCAACGGCAACTCGCCCACCGCGCCAGCGGTGTCATCGGCCAGCGCCTGCACCAGGGCCAGCCATTGCTCGCCCAGGGCCTCGATCGTGGCCGCATCGAACACGTCCAGGGCATAGGTGAAGGCCGCATGCAGCTGCCCGGCACGCTCGTGGGTATCCAGCGCCAGGTCGAAACGGGCGCTGTGCTTTTCCAGGGTGATCGGCGCCAGGCTCAGCCCGGAGCGGGTCTTGATGGCTTCGACATCCGCCACCTGGGCCTGGTGGTTGAACAGCACGCGGAACAGCGGGCTGTCGGTGCTACGGGGCAGGTCCAAGGCTTCGACCAGTTGCTCGAACGGCAGGTCCTGGTGGCTCTGCGCGCCCACGGCGGTTTCGCGCACGCGCTGCAACAGGCCGGTGATATCCAGCAACGGGTCGAGCTCGGTGTGCAGCACTTGGGTATTGATGAAGCAGCCGATCAAACCCTGGCTTTCGGCGCGGTTGCGGTTGGCGATGGGCACGCCGACGCGGATTGCGCCCTGCCCGCTGTAGCGCTGCAGCAGCAGCTTGAAGGCCGCCAGCAAAACCATGAACAAGGTAACGTTGTGCCGACGCGCCAGGCCGCGCAGGCGCTCGGCGACATCGGCAGCAATCGGGAATGCGTGGCGAGCGCCGCGGTAGCTTGGCCGGCCTTTGCGGGTGCGGTCCAGCGGCAGCTCCAGTGGGGCGTGATCATCGCCCAGGCGCGCCTGCCAGTACGCCAGCTGGCGGTCCTGCTCACCGGCCTCGAGCCAGCTGCGCTGCCACAGGGCGTAGTCACGGTACTGGATCGGCAGGGGCTCGAGTGTGGCTGGGGTGCCGGCCACGGCGGCGTCGTACAGGTGCAGGAATTCGTCGATCAGCACGTTCATCGACCAGCCATCGGCGACGATGTGGTGCAGGGTGAGCAGCAGGACATGTTCCTGCGCTGCCAGTTGCAGCAGGCGCACGCGCAGCAGCGGGCCGGTGGCCAGGTCGAAAGGCGCGAGGGCCTCTGCTTCGGCAATCGATTCGAGGGTGTGTTGGCGGGCCGCTTCGGCCAGTTCGCTCAGGCAGTCCTGGCGCAATTGCAGCGGGGCCGCGACGGCATCCACGTGCTGACGCACATCATCGCCGTCGGCGACAAAGCGGGTGCGCAGGGTTTCGTGGCGGGCGACCAAGGCGTCGAAGGCGTGTTGCAGGGCGCTCAGGTCCAATGGGCCATTCAGGCGCACGGCCATCGGCAGGTTGTAGGCTGCGCCTTGGGGGTCGAGCTGCCAGAGGAACCACATGCGCCGCTGGGCGTAGGACAACCGGTCACGCTCGTCGACCTCGACACCCGGCGCAATCGGCAACACCGAGAAGTCCATGCCCTCGCCCTGCAACGCCTTGAGGAACAGGCGACGCTTGTCGGGGCTGAGTTCGATGAAGCGGCGGGCGAGTTTGAGCGTCTGTTCAGCATTCATGTCGAGCGGTGTCCTGGCAGTCGAGCGGTAACTGTCAGACGAAGGCATGGGGGGCTGATTTAGGGGTGGCCAGTTTTGGGGGCTGCTGGGCGCATGCCTTAAGGGTTGTGGCGCCTATGAGATCGAGCGCCGCCCGCGCGGCGCTTCGCAGCACAAGGCTGCTCCTACATCTGTCTCCGGCCAGTAAAGCCTGTGATAGAGGCGCGCGACCGCCTTGTTTGTTCGACTCGATATCGTGTCAGGCGCCAAGGGGCCGCGCGCTGATGCCTCAGGAATAATTGGCCCGAAACAGATGTAGGAGCAGCCTTGTGCTGCGAAGCGCCGCGCGGGCGGCGCTCGATCTCACAGGCGACAAAACTCCCAAGGCATGCACCTCCTCACCGCCCCACCTGCGAATGCCCCTCCGCCATCGCCACCACCACCTTGCGCTTCCCCGTAAACGGCGAACGCGCATGCGCCGCGAGCATGTTGTCGAGCATCAGCACATCATTCTCCAGCCAAGGGAAACTGATAGTGCACTCATCCAACACCCCGCGTATCTCATCAAGCAACGCGTCCTCAATGATCGAGCCATCGCCGTAATACACATTACGCGGCAGGTCCTCTTCCTCGACGATGTCCATCAACGCCTCCCGCACCTCCGGCTGCAGGTTAGACACATGGAACAGGTGCGCCTGGTTGAACCACACGTCCTCCCCCGTCACCGGATGACGCGCCACCACCTGGCAGCGTTGGCGTGTGCGCAACTCGCCATCCTCCTTCCAGATGCACTCAATGGCATGCGCACGGCAGTAGGCCTCGACCTGCCGCGGGTCTTCGGTGTTGAACACCTGCGACCATTCCACGTCCAGGCCGTTGCCGTAGTTACGTACATACATCAGGCCCTTCTCGACCAAGCGCTCGCGAATACGCGCTGGCATCCGCCGATACACCTCGCGGCTGTCAGCAATCGGCGTCTCGCCGCCGGTCTCGGCGGGGATCACGCTGTAGAACCAGATCTTCATCGGCCACTCGAGGGTGTAGGCCTGCTCGTTGTGCAGCGGGATGCTCTGGTGCGCCGGGTACTCGGTCGAGGTGTAAACGCCTTGGGTCACGTTGCTGCGCGGCGTGGATCCGAACTCGTAGTTGAGCAGCGGGTGGCCGAACGCGGCGGCGAACTGGCGAAAAGCCTCAGCCCCGCCCACCTGGAAGCCCCTGAACAGGATGCCGCCTGCGTGCAGCAGGTGGCGGTCAACCAGCGGTTTCAGCTCGTCGAACGCGTCGAGCAGGTCGATGCCAGGCTCCGGCGCGCGCACCAACAACGGCAGGTCGCCGCGGGCAGCGTCCAGGGGTTCGATCGCAAAGCTCAGCAATTCACTCATGTACCGTCACCTCAAGCCAGGGCCGCCGTGGCGGCGAAAGGGATGCTGCGCCATCAGGGCGCCTGACTAGATGAACGAGCATGCCCGGCAGAAATTCACCCGCGCGAACACACAGGTAAAGCGAACGCGCGCCGGTTCGTCTGAACGATGTGCACCCTTTTATCGTCCAGGAACCCTACATGACTCGCCAGCTTCTGCTCCTCGCCTTGCTTGCCGCGGCCCCTGCCGTCGCCTGGTCGGCCGAGCACTGCGCCGTGGAAATACACGGCACCGACCAGATGACCTTCGACAAGGCCGAAATCACCATCCCCAAGGCCTGCACGTCGTTCACCGTCACCCTCGCCCACCCTGGCGAAATGCCGAAGAACGTCATGGGTCATAACTGGGTCCTGAGCACCCAGGCAGATATGCAAGGCGTGCTGGACGACGGCCTGAAGGCAGGCGAGGCACAGGACTACGTGAAGCCAGGCGATACCCGGGTCATCGCCCATACCCGCCTGATTGGCGGTGGCGAAAAAGACAGCGTCACCCTCGACACCCGTTCGTTGAAGGCCGGCACTGCCTACAGCTTCTACTGCTCGTTCCCGTTCCACAGCACCTTGATGAAGGGCACCCTGGCCCTCGGGAGCTGACCCCGCCGCGCCGCCCACCTCCACTCCCTCACCGAGATCGCGCTTCATGAAAACGTCTTCCCCCGGGGCCATCCGCGAATTGCTGGGCCTGCTCAAACCCTACCGCCCAGCGGTCATCGTCTCGGTGCTGCTGGGCATGGTCGGCGGCCTGGCCGTGACCGCGCTGCTGGCCACCGTCAACCAGGGCCTGCATGCCCCCGACGGCATGAGCCAGGGCGTGATCCTGGCCTTCGCCGGCCTGTGCGTGCTGGCGCTGGTGAGCAGCGTGGCCGCCGACAGTGGCACCAACTACGTTGGCCAGAAGGTCATCGCCCGGCTGCGCAAAGACCTCGGCGCCAAGGTGCTGTCGGCGCCGATCGAGCAGATCGAGCGCTACCGCACCCACCGCCTGATCCCGGTGCTGACCCGTGACGTCGACACCATCAGCGACTTCGCCTTCGCCTTCGCCCCGCTGGCCATCTCGCTGACCACCGTGACTGGCTGCCTGGCCTACCTGGCCTGGCTGTCGTGGCCGATCTTCCTCATCACCCTGGTGGCGATCGGCATCGGCAGCGCCGTGCAGTACGTGGCCCGGCAAAAAGGCGTGGCCGGTTTCAACGCCGCCCGCGATGCCGAGGACAACCTGCAAAAGCACTACTCGGCGATTGCCGAAGGCGCCAAAGAGCTGCGCATCGACCGCCGCCGCCGCCATGCCATGCTGACCCGCAACATCCAGGGCACCGCCGACTTCATCGCCAACACCCACATCCGCGCCATCAACATTTTCGTGGCCGCCAAGAGCCTCGGGTCGATGCTGTTCTTCGTGGTCATCGGCCTGACCCTGGCCCTGCAGTCGCTGTGGCCGAGCAACGACCCGGCCGTAATGAGCGGGTTCGTGCTGGTGCTGCTGTACATGAAAGGCCCGCTGGAGACACTGATCGGCAACCTGCCGATTCTCGGCCGCGCGCAAGTGGCGTTCCGCCGCATCGCCGACCTGTCCGAGCGCTTTTCCTCGCCCGAACCGCACCTGCTGCTGGACCAGCCGATCAAGCACACCGCCCCCGGCAGCGCGCACCTGGAGCTGCACAATGTCGAATACGCCTACCCACCGGTGGACGGTAACGAACCCTTCCGCGTCGGGCCGGTGAACCTGAGCATCGCGCCGGGCGAGATCCTGTTCATCGTCGGCGAAAACGGCTGCGGCAAGACCTCGCTGATCAAGCTGCTGCTGGGCCTGTATACCCCGCAACGCGGCGAAGTGCGCCTGAACGGCAAGGCCGTTGACCCGCAAGGGCTGGACGACTACCGCCAGCTGTTCACCACCGTGTTCGCCGACTACTACCTGTTCGAAGACCTGCCCGAGCACGAGCACAGCCTGCCCAGCGATGCCACGCGCTACCTGGAGCGGCTGGAAATCGCCCATAAGGTGAGCGTGCGCGATGGTGCGTTTACCACCACCGACCTTTCCACCGGCCAACGCAAACGCCTGGCGCTGGTCAACGCCTGGCTGGATGGGCGGCCGGTATTGGTGTTTGACGAATGGGCGGCGGACCAGGACCCGACCTTCCGCCGGGTGTTCTACACCGAGCTGCTGCCGGACCTGAAGCGGTTGGGCAAGACCATCATCGTGATCTCGCATGATGACCGCTACTTCGATACGGCGGACAAGGTGGTGCACCTGAGCCGCGGGAAGGTGGTCGAGGCGTTGGAGCCGGCGTGAGCTAGCGTAGCGCGGGCTTGAGGGGCGGTCACGGCAATGACCGCCTTTTTTGTGCGCCCTGATAATGCAGGGGGATAGCCAGGTGGTTGTGTTGGTATTTTGCCTTCGATGCTGTGATTTCTGTAATTCCCTCTGTCCCTGGCCTCGCAAGCGTCGCGATAGACGCGATAGACGCGATACGGGGTGGGAAAATATAGCAAGCTTCGGAAAAACGCTGACGACTGCCGAAAACGCGCCTTGGACGCCTGTCAGTTCCCCCTCAAAATTCACAAAAAACAGTTCAAACCAAATTCAAGCAGACCGCACGCCCGAGGCAGCAATCGACGCTAAATCTAATGGCTACAAACACAGCACCTCGAAAGACGGATCCGTCCCCACTCACCAATAGCCAGAAAAACCTATAGATTCTATGAAAAAGCCACGAGCACCGGCGGCCCGTCAGCTGCGATGCGCATGACAGGTGGCAAAAAAGATCTGACAAAAATACGATTTGGATCAACACCATGATGCTAAAGTTAAATTTTCAAGACACCGTTGATATTACAACCAAAATCTCTGAGCATTTAGCGTTTGACAAGGAGCTCCCACAGAACGTATTCAAATATCGTGATTGTGTTTTCTATTTTATAGAAAGGCCCATGCTGGACAATGACACGGTAATGGCGTCACTTATCGACTCCAGCACCCATCAATTTTGCGCACCGGTGATCGTCAAATATCTGGGTGAGGCCACTCAAGAGGGTAGCTGCCTTTCCTTCAGTGGAAAGAATACCCTCAATGACCTTGAAGAATTTGAGCATGGCAACAGGACTTTTTTTGACGGCACGCTCGATTACCCGATAGTTCTATGTAGCCGCAACATGGAATGGCTAGCCATTGAAAGCGCATGCGACGAATTGGCGGTAATAGCGGTCAAGCGAGAATTCTTTAATGGCGAGTTCAAAGAGGTGATCCATGATCACTTCATTTCCATTGGCGAACTTGCAGCCATTTCAAAAAAACCTGGGCCCGATGGGACGCTCGCGCAAACCTATCTGAAAAATTTTGGCATCACGCAACAATAATGACTCCAGCAACACCAAGTGCGAGGGCGCTGCCCTCGCTCCTCTTGTACCAATCGTTGCGACGGGAGCTGATTAACTGATCGCTAAGGTCCGGGCTGTGCTATCACGCCCGGCCCGGACCTTCCACACACAGCATTACTCAGCGCAACACGGCGGGATAATCAGTTAATCAGTGGCTCACCCCTCACTCAATCCAGGCCGTATGAGCTGCAACTGTTGCCGATACTCATCCGTCACCTGGCGGGCCGTGCTGGCATCACTCACCACCTTCGGCGTGATCAGCACGATCAACTCGGTACGGCCATGGCTACGCTGCGTATCGCTGAACAGCCAGCCCACCCCAGGCACCCTGCCCAACCAAGGCACACGGCTCTGACTGTCGGCCTCGTTCTGTTTGATCAAGCCCCCCAGCAACACCGTCTGGCCGCTTTGCACCGCTACCTGGGGGGAGACTGCTCGCGTCGAGATACTTGGGTAACCCGTACAAATATGTGGACCCTGATGGCAAGCAAGCATTGAGTCAGACGCTTAGTAGTTTCTTTGCTCGGTTGCTTAGCGCGCTGACCGGTCGCACCATCACGACAAACTCCAACAACGGCTCAAACCAGGACCTTGGTGGGTTTGAATCTTCATTCAAGCTTGACAATACGCCTTCGTGGGCAGATCAAGACAACACCTCTAGCTGGAAAAACCGCCTGAGCTTCAACGAGGAGCACAATGAGGCATCGGATGATGATTTCGAAATCCCTGATGCGCCGGTTGGAAAGCTGACGGCTCGGGATGATAAATGGTGGAAAAACCAAGGTGTTGATGCACACGAGGAAAAAGCTAACTATGGGGACTCACGGCGAAACCTCGCCATCGACTCCCGCTCTAATGTTTGGACTGTAGATCGGTTCAAATCAACAAACCCCGAATTCCTCGGCCGCTTGAAAGACATGCGAAGGAAATGATAATGCACAACCTCTCATGGGAAAAAGACCTGACCCAAACGCCTGCTGGTCATCAATCCCGCATGCAAGCTTATATCTCCCCTCCAGGGGCACGCCAGCTGGTGAGCGCCTTGATGCACGAGGCCACAACAATCAGCGCAACCTTCTCGGACGAAGCGCTGCTTGTTTTCAAATTAACACTCGGCATTTCAGTATTTGAGAAGAAGACTGGGACGTTCTACGGCCTCTATGCGTCTGACACGGACAGTGATGCCTTGCCCAATTTCTGTATCCGCAAGGCCACATGGAGGATGGCTTTTGGCAATGTAGACAAAGTTCTGGAAAGCCTCGAATCAACGAGTAGTTTCTTCAGAAACTCACAACTGCCACTCGCTCATTCAGCGTTCGTCACAGAGGCCTGCAACGGAATAATTAGAAACATTGAAGTAACCCCCAGAACACCGCCAAGCGAGGACCCTCGAATACTGCGATATTATGCCCTAGAAGGTGACTATTCCCTCAGGGGGGAATACCGTGCATTCGACATGCATTCCGCTTACGTAGAGCAACTTTTTATGCACCTTGAAGCCTTGCATCAATCCACTGAAACACAGGGCAGCATACTTCCTGTACCCGGAACTTTTCGTATTTCCTATACGTTCGACGGGTTCGACTTCTTGAGATAGCACACCCCTAATACACAAGCACTTGCATCCGATTACAGATTTTGGGCCAGAGAGGGCTGCAAAGCAGCCCCAGTGGGTAGAAATCAGATCAACCAGCGATATAACAGATACGCCACCACCACCGCCAACACCGGCCGCAGAATGCGGTAGGCCTTGGGGTTGGCGCGCTTGAACTGCTTCACGTGGCTACTGATCTTGTTGCTGAAACGCTTGCTCCAGGCATACGCCTGGTTGATCCCGCCGACGCGCTCGTCGTCGGTGTTCTGCGGCGCGGTGGCGCGGCCGAGGAAGGCACTGACTTGGCGGTTGATGCGGGTCATCAGCGGGCTGCTCAGCGGGCGTTCGATGTCGCAGAACAGGATCACGCGGGTGACGTCGGTCTCGTTCTTGACCCAGTGCACGTAGGTTTCGTCGAACATCACGTCCTCGCCGTCACGCCAGGCATACACCTGGCCATCGACGTAGATGCGGCAGTCGTCGGAATTGGGCGTGGACAAGCCCAGGTGATAGCGCAAAGAGCCGGCGAACGGGTCGCGGTGCGGGTTCAGGTGGCTGCCACCGGGCAGCAAGGCGAACATCGCGCCCTTGACGTTAGGGATGCTGCTGACCAGCTCGACGGTGCGCGGGCACAAGGCCTCGGCCGACGGCAGCGGTTTGTCGTACCACTTCAGGTAGAAGCGCTTCCAGCCCTTCTTGAAGAACGAACCGAAGCCGGCGTCGTTGTCTTTTTCAGCTGCGCGAATGTAGCCCTCGTCGAACAGGCGCATGGCCTCTTCACGGATTTCCTGCCAGTTGTCCTTCAGCACATCCAGCTCGGGGAAGCGCTGGCGGTCCAGGTACGGCTTGGACGGCACGCCAGAAAACAGGTACATCAAGGCGTTATAGGGGGCGAACAGCGCCGAATGGTTGACGAACTGGCGCAACACCGGCAGGCGCGCCTTGCCGCGCAGGTGCACGAACAGCACGCTGCCGAAAAACACCAGCAGGACACCCGCCTTGGCTGCAAAGGAAAAGGTCATGCAACACTCCTTGGAAAGGAAGCAGGCCTGCGCCGCCTGCTCCCGAAAAAATCATCCGGCCATCATAAACCCATCCCGCCCCGGTAAAAACAACCTGGGCGGGATCTCATTCATGAAGATTCTGCAATAAACCGGTTTACCGAGTGTTGCGCCTGATCAGAGGACGAGGCGATTACTGCTGGTTTTCCTGCTCGCTGAACATATCGCTGAACAGCATGCTCGACAGGTAACGCTCGCCAGAGTCGGGCAGGATTACGACGATGGTCTTACCCTGCATCTCTGGTTTTTCCGCCAGGCGCACTGCCGCCGCCATCGCTGCGCCACAGGAAATACCGCACAAAATACCCTCTTCCTGCATCAGCCGAATGGCCATGGCCTTGGACTCTTCGTCGGTCACCGTCTCGACCTGGTCGACCATGGAGAGGTCGAGGTTCTTCGGCACAAAGCCCGCGCCAATGCCCTGGATCTTGTGCGGGCTGGGCTTGAGTTCTTCACCGGCCAGGGTCTGGCTGATCAACGGCGAGGCCACCGGCTCCACCGCCACCGACAGGATCGACTTGCCCTGGGTCTGCTTGATGTAGCGCGAAACGCCGGTGATGGTACCGCCAGTGCCCACACCGGCCACCAGCACATCGACGGCGCCGTCGGTGTCGTTCCAGATCTCCGGGCCGGTGGTCTTTTCATGGATTGCCGGGTTGGCCGGGTTTTCGAACTGGCCTGGCTGGAAGTACTGGGCCGGGTCGGAGTTGACGATTTCGTTGGCCTTCTCGATGGCGCCCTTCATGCCCTTGGCCGGCTCGGTCAGCACCAATTCGGCACCCAAGGCCTTGAGCACTTTGCGCCGTTCAAGGCTCATCGAGGCCGGCATGGTCAGGATCAGCTTGTAGCCACGGGCGGCGGCAACGAACGCCAGGCCAATGCCGGTGTTGCCCGAGGTGGGCTCGACGATGGTCATGCCGGGTTTGAGCTTGCCGCTGCTTTCGGCGTCCCAGACCATGTTCGCGCCGATCCGGCATTTGACCGAGTAGCCCGGGTTGCGCCCTTCGATCTTGGCCAGGATGGTCACCCCACGCGGGGCGATGCGGTTGATCTGCACCAGCGGCGTGTTACCGATGGAATGGGCGTTGTCTGCGTAGATACGGCTCATGGCAGGGGTCCTTGAACATGAAGATGCAGGGAAAGACTTCAAGGGTAAGCCTGCCCCGTTGGCCCGTAAAGCCTGTTCGAACTCCCAGGCGGCGGCTGCGGTCAACCGCACATCCAGCCTAGGAGAACCTTCGATGAAAGGTCGCTACCGCTGGCCGCTGGTCGGCCTGGCCAGCCTGGTCGTGCTGCTGGTGGCCCTGCACCTGGCCCTGCCCTACCTGGTGCGCGACTACCTCAACGACAAGCTGGCCGACATGGGTGACTACCGCGGCCAGGTCGTCGACGTCGACCTGGCCTGGTGGCGCGGCGCTTACCAGATCAACGGCCTGAAGATCGTCAAGACCAGCGGCAAGGTCCCGGTGCCGCTGCTCGATGCGCCCTTGATCGACCTGTCGGTGAGCTGGCACGCGTTGTGGCACGACCGCGCCGTAGTGGCCGAGGTGACCTTCGTGCGGCCAGCGCTGAACTTTGTCGACGGCGGCAGCAAGCAGGCGTCACAGACCGGCCGCGGCACCGATTGGCGCCAACAACTGGAAAAACTGCTGCCGATCACCCTCAACGAAGTACGCATCGAAGACGGCGTGCTGACCTTTCGCAACTTCACCTCCAAGCCCCCCGTTAACCTCAAGGCCACCCGGCTCGACGCCAGCATTCGTAACCTGACCAACGTGCGCAACGAAAAAGGCCGACGCGACGCCAGTTTCGACGCCCATGCCGTGTTGTTCGGGGATGCCAAGGTCGAGAGCCGCGCTACCTTCGACCCGTTCAGCGACTTCGACGACTTCGAATTCCGCCTGCGCGCCACTGACATTCAGTTGCGCAAGCTCAATGACTTTGCCAGCGCTTATGGCAAGTTCGACTTCAATGCCGGGCATGGCGACCTGGTGATCGAAGCCCAGGCTGAGAAGGGCCGGCTTACGGGCTATATCAAGCCGTTGCTGCGCGATGTCGATGTGTTCAACTGGCAGCAGGACGTGCAGAACAAGGACAAGGGCTTTTTCCGCTCGGTGTGGGAGGCGCTGGTGGGGGGCACCGAATCGGTGTTGAAAAACCAGCCGAAAAACCAGTTCGCCACCCGGGTGGAGCTTAGTGGCAGTGTGCACAAGCAGGATGTCAGTGCCTTCGAGGCGTTTTTGCAGATCCTGCGTAATGGCTTTGTCCAGGCGTTCAATGCCCGGTATGAGCAGCCTGCGCCAAAGTCCGACTGAAAGCGCGTGACGGGGCATTCAGGGACTGAATACCCGGTCTGCGTTTGCAGGCGCCGAGCCCCGCGTTATAGTCGGTAACAAATCAACAATAGGTACTGGCTGTTATGGCCCTATCGCCGGCAAGCCGGCTCCCACAGGGATACCACAGTTCTCAAGGCTTGTGGTGCTCCTGTGGGAGCGGGCTTGCCCCGCGAAAAGGCCGGCACAGCCACCCGCAGAGGACACTCCCATGAAGTTCGAAGGCACCCGCGACTACGTCGCCACAGACGACCTGAAACTGGCGGTAAACGCGGCCATCACCCTCGAACGCCCGCTGCTGGTCAAAGGCGAACCGGGCACTGGCAAGACCATGCTCGCCGAACAGCTCGCCGCCTCCTTCGGCGCCCGGCTGATCACCTGGCACATCAAGTCCACCACCAAGGCCCACCAGGGCCTCTACGAGTACGATGCGGTCAGCCGCCTGCGCGACTCGCAGTTGGGCACCGAAAAAGTCCACGATGTGCGCAATTACCTGAAAAAGGGCAAGCTCTGGGAAGCCTTCGAGGCTGAAGAGCGGGTCATCCTGCTGATCGACGAAATCGACAAGGCCGACATCGAGTTCCCCAACGACCTGCTGCAAGAACTCGACAAGATGGAGTTCTATGTCTACGAAACCGACGAGACCATCAAGGCCAAGCAGCGCCCGATCATCATCATTACCTCGAACAACGAAAAAGAACTGCCCGACGCCTTCCTGCGCCGCTGCTTCTTCCACTACATCGCCTTCCCCGACCGCGCCACGCTGCAACAGATCGTCGACGTGCATTACCCGAACATCAAGCAATCGCTGGTCAGCGAGGCGCTGGACGTGTTCTTCGATGTGCGCAAGGTGCCGGGCCTGAAGAAAAAGCCCTCCACCTCCGAGCTGGTCGACTGGCTCAAGCTGCTGATGGCCGACAACATCGGCGAAGCAGTGCTGCGCGAGCGCGACCCAACCAAGGCCATCCCGCCCCTGGCGGGCGCCCTGGTGAAGAACGAGCAGGACGTTCAATTGCTCGAGCGCCTGGCGTTCATGAGCCGACGCGGCAACCGCTGAGGGGCCGGCCATGCTGCTCAACCTGTTCAACGAAATGCGCGCGGCCAAGGTGCCGGTGTCGGTACGCGAATTGCTCGACCTGCTCAATGCCCTGCAAAAACGCGTGGTGTTCGCCGACATGGACGAGTTCTACTACCTGGCACGGGCGATCCTGGTGAAGGACGAGCGGCATTTCGACAAATTCGACCGAGCATTCTCGGCCTACTTCAAGGGCCTGGAAAACCTCGACCGCCACCTTGAAGCGCTGATCCCCGAAGACTGGCTGCGCAAGGAGTTCGAGCGCTCGCTCACCGATGAAGAACGCGCGCAAATCCAGTCGCTGGGTGGCCTGGACAAGCTAATCGAGGAATTCAAGAAACGCCTTGAAGAGCAAAAGGAACGCCACGCCGGCGGCAACAAGTGGATCGGCACCGGCGGCACCAGCCCATTCGGTTCAGGCGGTTTCAACCCCGAAGGCATCCGCGTGGGCGAGGCTGGCCAGCGCCAGGGCAAGGCGGTGAAGGTGTGGGACCAGCGCGAGTACAAGAACCTCGACGACCAGGTCGAACTGGGCACGCGCAACATCAAGCTGGCCTTGCGCCGGCTGCGCAAGTTCGCCCGTGAAGGCGCTGCCGAAGAGCTGGATATCGACGGCACCATCGACCACACCGCACGCGACGCCGGGTTGCTGAACATCCAGATGCGCCCGGAGCGGCGCAACACCGTCAAGCTGCTGTTGCTGTTCGACATCGGTGGCTCGATGGATGCCCACGTCAAAGTCTGCGAAGAGCTGTTTTCGGCCTGCAAGACCGAGTTCAAGCACCTGGAGTACTACTACTTCCACAACTTCGTGTACGAGTCGGTGTGGAGGAACAACCTACGGCGCACCTCGGAGCGGTTC
>NZ_JBYBHH010000023.1:0-88791 GCF_059025405.1 Pseudomonas sp. 5.2 | reverse complement strand
CCTCGTGCTGCGAAGAGGCCGGTGACGACACACTAAATCTTCGCTGCTGCCACGGGCCTCTTCGCAGCACAAGGCTGCTCCTACCGGGGGGTGCAGTAGCTGGGACCAGAGGCAACGGCAGGGCAGCGGCGGGTCCGTTGGTAACCACCCGAATCTGCGGTGGAACGCACCCCCTGTAGGAGCAGCCTCGTGCTGCGAAGAGGCCGGTGACAACACACTAAATCTTCGCTGCTGTCACGGGCCTCTTCGCAGCACAAGGCTGCTCCTACAGGGGTGCGGTAGACGAGGGTCAGTCCGCCTTGCCCTGGGTACTCGATACCCATTGCTCGCTGCGGTTATGCCCGCTGGTACGCAATACCCCAAGATCAAGCGCATTCTCGCCGTCAGCTGCGCCCTTGCCCTTGGTGAACTCAGCCACCGCTGTGCCCAGGTCCACCGGCGAGTTGGACACGTCAATCGACACATCGCGGCGATAGTCGCTGCCACTCAGGGTCTCTTGGCTAATCGCATTGGCGCTCAGCTCGACATCACCCTTGGCCGACTGCAACCGCGCGCCGACCAAGTGAGCGTCGCCCGCAACCTTCAGCGCGATGCCTTCGCTGCCCTTGAGCGTGGTCTGCCTGGCCACGGTGTCGCGCTGTTGATGCGACAGGTCCAGGCGCAAGGTCGGTGAGAAACCAGGTTCGGCCTTGCTCAAGGCTGGGCCGGCCTTTTCGCCGACCTTGCTACCCAGCGGCCCTGCCAGCGCGGTGGCGGCGTTGGTGTAGCCTTGCGGGTTCTTTTCCTGGCTCAGGCGTGCGTCAGCTTTCACGGTCAGGCTATCGACGCTGTCCTTGCGGCTGGCAATGCGCAGATCGCCGCCGACCTCACCGGTAATACGCCCTGCCTCCAGGCTGGCACCTTCGATGCGTGTGTCGCCACGGCTGTGCAACTGGATACCCTCAGCGCGCAGCTGGCTGGCGTTCCAGGTCTGGTTGTCACGTTTGTCCAGGGCGACCTGTGCGCGGCCATGCAGACCACGGGTATCGGTATCCCCCTTGGCCATGTTGAAACCGGCCCCCGCGGTGATGTCGAGGTTGTCGCGTTGCTCCCGGTTGCTGGATGCTTCCACCCGCATGCCGCCACCGGCGGCGTTGAGCACGATCTGTTCGGCTGAGGCGTGCAGCCCCTGCAGGTGCAAGGCGATGTCCTCGCGGGCACGGCTGCTCAGCGTCAGCGTGCCGGCGCTGTCGAAGCGGGCATCGACAGCCTGGCTGGCATCCTCGTTCTGCTTGCCGTGGTTGAAGTGCCCGCCGATGCCGCCCCCTTTCGTTGCGCCGGTCTTGACCGCAAGCTCCAGGCCGCCGCCCAGGTTGCCGCCCTTGGCCTGCTGAGTATCGCTGCCTGCGGTGACCTGCAAGCGGCCACCACTTTCCAGCAGGGTATCCCCGACCTTGGCGTCACGGCTGCCGATACGCGTCCCCTCCAGCTTCAGGTCGCCATCACTGCTCAGGTGAACATTTCCCTTGGCATCGATCTGCGCAACCTGGGCCTTGGTCTGCGCGCTGTCTTGCTGGTGGTGATCAAGGTAGCCGCGGGCGTCGACGCCAGTGCTGCCGGGGCGATTGCCAACCTTGGCCCAGGCGTTGCCGTCAAGCTGGCCTGCGGACTGGGTATTACGGTCATTGGCTTGGGACAACGTCAAAGAGCCCCCGCTGCGCATGGCCACGTTGCCTTCGCCACCGTCGATGCGCGTGCCTTCGTACAGGCCATCGCTGCCCAGCTGTACCTGGATGCCCTGTTGCCCATAGAGGCTTCCGGGCACGGCGGTACTGGCAGTGTCCTGTTTGCCCAGCGAGCCGCCCTTGCCGGCGGCGCGAACATTGAGGTCGTTGCCGCTGCTGGTGTCCACGCGGGCATCGCCGCCATAGGCCATGCGCTGCACGGTATCTACCTGAGTGTTCTCGGCTGCCCGCAGGGTGTGCTGCGAGGCGTCGATCAGCAGTTTCCCGGCGTTGGCCTTCCACGCGGTGCCCTGGTCATCAATGACACCGGCCTTGACCTCGACCGTTGCACCGGTCAGCTCACTCACCTGGGCCAAGCTGCGGCGTTGGTTCTCCAGGCGTTTGAGATGGTCCACGGTCATGTCGGCGCCGACGCTCGGGGCCACCATCGCGTCTTCGGGCGAGGCTTGCTGAAAGCGCGCGGCCTCCTCACCGAGCACCAAGCGTTCGATGGGGCGGGTGAGGTCACGGTATTCCACGCTGGCACCCAGGCTGCCGGCCCAGTTGTCTGTGACGCTTTCACGCTCATGGGTGTCATGCACGGCACGGTTCTCGATGTGCTTGGCAGTGACCTTCAGTTGCTGGCCGGCATCGACGCGTGCGGCTTCGGTGAGCAAATGCTCGGCCTCCAGCTTCACCCCGGCGCTGGCTTTCAATTCGCTGCCTTGTACCGTGCTGTCGCGTTCGAGCTGAGTCTGGGTGTTGTGATGGCCTGCGAAGGCGCTGCCCAACCGGTCGATACCCCCCGTCACTTTAACGCTGCCTCCGCTCTGGCTGTTTTTGCTGATGGACTCGCGCTCATTGCGGGTTGCACCCAGGGCGATGTGCTTGGCGGTCACGTCCAAGTCACCGGCGCTGGCCTGGACTTTGGAACCATTGACCTGCAAATGGGCGTCGCTTTGCAGGCCTACCGAGGCACCCTTGAGTTCGCTGGACACCTGTGATGTTTCCTGCGTCGTACCGGTCGTGGTAGCGACTTGATATCCCAGGCTGGCCTCGTACTGACGCGAGTCCGGCTTGCCATCCTGCGCCTCTTCAGTCTGCTTGGCGCCGACACTGAGGCCACGTTGCTGGTGCCGGGTGTCGGTTTCGTTGCGCGACTGCGCGCTGTCGATCACCAGGTCGCCTTTGGCTTCTACCTGCAAATGTTTGCCTGCTTCGACCTTTGCCCCGTGGATACGCAGTTCGTCGGCGCTGGCCAGGCGCAGGTTGCTGCTGGACGAGACGTCGCTGACCAGTACCTGGTCCTTGCGTGTGGTGTGCTTGCGGTCGCTGCCGATCAGGCCGAACAGTTTGCTGTCGCTCTGGTGATCGGTCGAGGTGCTGCTGCCGCGGTCGGCTTCGATCGCCAGCAGGCCGTTTTCGCTGTAGAGCACCGAGTCTTCCTTGCCATGCACCTTGCTGCCTTTGATGGTGACCTGGTCGGCCGTCATGTTCAGCTTGCCGTCCGTCGTCACACTGCTGCCAGCCACGACCTGCGCTTGGGTGTCATTGCCTTTGCGGTCACCAAAGAAGGTGCCGGAGACCAGGTCGCCGCGGTAATTGCGTTGGGTGCCGCTTTCCTGCAAGGCCGTGGTCCCGACCTCGATGTGCCGGGCCTTGAGTTGCATGTCGCTGTTCGCATGCAGCGTGCTGCCTTCAACCTTGAGGGCGTCGGCTGCCGTGAGGGTCAGGCGCCCGGCATTCAACGTGCTGCCCCGGGCTGTTTCGAGGGTTTGCTCGGTATCGCTGTCGCCGCGCCACAGGTCCTTGCGGTGGCGCACCTGTTCGGTGATGTGTTTGCTGTCGATGCCCGCCACGATGTCCAGGTTGCCGGCACTGTCGACGTTCAACTCACCCCCTGTACTCACGTCGGCGGCCAACAGGCGCATATCGGCACCCGATTGCAGCCGAACGTTGTCATGGCCGCGCAACTGCGTGCCCTGCTGTTGACGGTCGCGGGTGGTGCGCTCGCGGTTGTAGGTTTCGCGGGTGATGAAGAGGAACTTCTTGTTCCAGTTTTCGCGATCGTGCTGGGTGTTTTCCAGGCTGTCGGCGTCCAGGGTGAGCTTCTGCCCGGCCGTGACCACCACCTGTTGTGCCTGGCCATCGACGGCGCGCAGGGTCAGGTCGTCGGCGGCGCTGAGGGCCAGGGCGCCCCGTTCGCTGTGCAGTTCGGCGCGGGTGTCGGCCTTGCCGCTGATGTGCAGGCTACCGGCTGACTGGATGTCGATACCGTCGGTGGCATGTGCCTGAACGGGCCCCATGCGCACGCCCGCGCCTTCGGCGGTGCTCACCACGCGGATGCGCCCGGCGCGCATGGCCCCGAACAGGCTGGCATCGATACTGGCCGCTGTGCCGGGCAAGTGCTCGACCACCTGGCCGCTGGCCTGGTCGATGCGGTTGCGGCCCACCGTGACGTTCAGTTCACTGCCGGCCATGAGCAGCCCTTTGCTGTCTACCTGCGGCGCGATCAGGTCAAGCGCGCCGGTGCTGTTGCTTTGGCCACCGGGCAGTACCTGCAGGGCGCCGCTGGCATTGAGGGTGTCGAGGTACTTGAGTTGCTGGTCTTCGAATTCTGGGGTGCCGACCACGAAGCCCGAGCGCGTGGTGTTGATGAAGCTGCCCCCGTTGAGGGTGATGCCATTGGGGTTGGCCAGGATGTAATCGGCGGGGCGGCCGAAGATTTCCTGCGGCCCCTCGATCAGCGAGGCGTTGCGGCTGATCACTTCATTGAGAATGGTCGAAGCCGCCTGGCCTTGGAACTGCGGGTTGGCGGCCAGGGCACCGGCCAGTTGCGATTGGCCGGCCTGGGTGGCGTTGTTCAGCACCACGCCGGGGTTGCCGACGTTGTAGTCGAGGAACTGGTTGTGTGACAGGCCGCCGGCGTTGGGGGCGACAATGTCGATGACTGGCACACCATGGCCATTGTTGATGACCGGGGTGCCACCTGGGCCGGTAGCGGCTTCAAGGCCGCCTTGGGCCAGCACGCTGCTGGAGCCGAGCAGGGCGAGGAAGATGGCCCAACGCAAGGTATCCGGGCGGGTAGACGTCAACTGCGAGCGCGTTTGCATGGTCTCGTTCTCTTTTTTTGTGGGGTGAATCAGATGCTCAGGTTCCACTCCAGCACCCAGAAGCCCGGCTCCAGAAGCGCGCGGGGCAGGTCACTGGTGTACAAGGCGCGCTGGTAGTCGAGGCGCACGCGGCTGTCGGGCAAGCTCAATTCGATGCCGGCTGCCGCGCCTGCCAGGCGTTGAACGGGGCTGTCGCGAGCCAGCCGGGTCCAGCCCTGATCGAGGCCGGCATAGGGCCGCAGCTGCAGCGATCCGGCCCAGGCCGGCGTCAGCGGATAACTGAAGGTGTTACGCCAGACGGCACTGCTGGCGCCGGAGTAAGTGCGCAGGCGGAACCCGCGCACAGCGGAATCATCGCTGGCCAGCAGTTGCTCGACGGCCGGCAGCCGGTCGCGGCTGTACTGCAGGCCCAGTTCGCTCTGCCAGCGCCAGGGCCGCTGCGCCGGGCCTTGGCGCAGGTGCAGCAGCGTGCCGCGGTACTTGTGAAAGTCCGGTCGTGGGCCCAGCGCACTGGGCGCTGAAGCGTCCGCGCCAAACCAGCCCACCCCTTGGGCGAACCCGAGGTAGCCGTGCCACAGGCCGCCTTCGAGCCACAGCAGGTTGATGCCCGCTTCTACCGTGGTCAGGGTGGGGCTCTGCAGGCTCACGGCCTTGCCGCCGGTGCGGTTGGTGAGCTGCTTGCGGTCCAGCCGGGCGCTGGCGCTGAGCATGCCCTGCTGGTTGCGCCATAGCACCCGCTCGGCGCTGAGCCCCAGAAAGCGGCTGTTGCCACTGCTGGTCTGGCGCCCTTGGGGTATGGGCGCGCTGTAGCTCAGTTGGCTGGCGCTGGCGGCGAAAGTCCACGGGCCGTACGGAATGCTGTAGTACGCCGTGACACCGTTGCTTCGCCCCGGCGCATCGATGACGGCCCTGGCCAACGACAGGCGCAGGTCGTCGTTCAGGCCAAGCGGGCTGTCCAGGCCAATGCCGAGGTTCAGGCGATGGCGGCCGGTCAGTTCGCTGCCACGGTTGTCCAGGCGGCTGTCCAGGTGCCAGCGCGAGGCGGTCTTGTGGGGCTGAACCACTACTCGGGTGCCGCCCTGCAGGGCGCCGGGCAGCAAGTCGACACTCAGTTCATAGGCACGCAGGCGGTTGAGTTGGTCGAGCCCTTGCTCCAGCGCCGGTAGGTACAGCGGCTGCCCCAGCACGTCAGGAAAAGCGCCACGCAAGGAAAGCGGCAGGTCGGCACCAAGTTCGATCGACTCGACGAAGCCTTCGCTGATGAGGATGTCCAGCGGCGCGCCATCCTCGGGTGGCTGGCTCAGGTAAGGGCGGCTGGTGGGGTAGCCCGCCTGCACATAGCGCTGGGTGATGGCCTTGAGCAGCAGGTTGATGTCGACGATGCCCATGCAAGGCTGCATGAAGGGCCGCACGGTCGCTTCCAGTGCCGTGCCCGGCACCTGACGGTGGCCCGCCAGACGAACACCGGTCACCGCCCAGCAGTGGCTGTCGCCCGCCTGTAGGGCCTGGTTTTCGTCATCGCCTGGCGGGGCGGGGGCACGCTGCCAGCGCTCGAGCCGTTGTTGCTGTTCCAGCTGGCGCAACGTTTGCTGCTGGTCGCGCAACTGCTGGCTGGCCAGGTCGTCGGCCCAGGCCAGGGGGCTGGCCAGCCAGCAGGCAAGCAGGCTGCTGGCAATGATGCGTATTCGGTACGGCATTGAAGCACCCCGCAGATGACGTACGGATTTCGTATTCGTCTGCGTGGATGCTAAGAATTAAGTGATTCGCTTGGATGCAGTACGCCGCCTAAGCGGATGTCAGGCGGGTTCGCGGTTGAAGGTGCGAAAGCTCCTACACGATGAGGGGTATGTAGGAAGCATGGAAGTGCAGCCATTGAGCCAGTCCCGTGCAGCGAGCGTTAGTTTTTAAGCTGCTCTTGGGGTCGCAGGCCTTGAATGATTGTCGCAGTCGACAGCAGCAGGCGGAGTGGGTTGTGTTTCGAGGGGATGAACATCAGCTCCCGATAGTACTTGGCTGCCTGCTCATCTTTGCGTCCACAACGATGAAGGCCACCCCCGAGTGCTTTGAAACCGTGTAGATACGACGGAAAAAGTCGGCCATCATCCGCTGTCCAAGCCCCTTTCGCTGCATGCGCTGATCAACAGCCAGGCGACTCAGCATGGCTGCCGGCATGGGGTACCGAGGCATCTTCCTCGCCTGTTCTTCGCTCAGCTCATCGAGCGCTACTGAAGTATTCGCAAGGGTGTAGTAGCCAAGCAGCATCCCGTCCTCCAGGTACATGAAGGTGCGCGAGACATTGCGCTTTTCGTCCTGGCCGGCTTGCTGGGCTATGTAGGTATTCAGAGCGGGGTGGGTAGAGCAGTCGAACGAAGTTCGATCAATCGTCTTATCGAACGCTATGGTGATGAATTCCATCGCAAGGCCTTAGCGCAAGGCAAGTAAGTTGCGAAGCGCTTCATTGGGCTCTGGAGGGTTATCGAGCAACTGATCAGCGATGTCGGCGTCCAGAACAGTCATGCCTTCCTGATCGAAGTTCAAAACCTCATCTTCGATTACAGAGCGAACAGCCAGGGCAGCAACCACCTTTTTGAGTTCGGCCAGTTCTTTTTCCATGTCGGACAAGTGTGGTGCACGGCTGGTACGCCCGCGCGAAGTGCCTGAGCTCAATACGCGGACGCTCAAGCTTTTTGTCGCATGCTCCTCAACTACTGCACCCGCATTGCGATAAGCCGTGACCATGCCACTCTTGCTGTGCAAGGCGATGACGCCTTTCCTGCCGGCCATTGGGAGGCGTGCTTTTGATTGCAATTGCTTGTTCACAGTGAGTCCCTCTGGGTATGCCGATCGTAGCACATACAGCTTGACACCGAGTTCCAAGCATTGATTACAAGTCGCTACAAGCGCCCCGTCAGGGGCGGATCTCGATCAATGTCCCGTCCTTGACCAGTTCCCAGACTTCCTGCATGTCGCGGTTACGCATGGCAATGCAACCGTCCGTCCAGTCCAGGGTATGGAAGTACCACTCCGGGTAATCGTCGTTGATCGGCGTGCCATGGATCATGATCATGCTGCCGGCGCTTACGCCTTCGCGGGTGGCGCGGGCGGCGTCGCTGATGTTCGGGTAGTTGATGTGCATGGCCAGGTTGAAACGGTCGCTCTGTTTGCGCCAGTCCAACCAGTAGAGGCCCTCGGGGGTCTTCTTGTCGCCTTCGCGTTCCTTGGCGCCCTTGGGCTGCTTGCCCAGGGAAATCCGGTAGGTCTTCAGTGGCTCACCACGGCTGATCAGTTGCAGGCGGCGCTCGGACTTGATCACCAGCACCTTGTCGATGAGCGGCTGCATGGCGGCCTGCGATTGCGACTGCGCAGGCGCCGGTGGCTGCGGCTTGCGAATGATGGTCTCGGTGAAGGCAGCCTGGGACACCGAGGTAACGCAAAGGCAGAAAAGGGCAAACAACCAGCGCATGAAGCAGCACCTGCAGGCTTAAGTAGTGGGCGAGACGTTCATCGGCGGCAGGTACTCATGGCCTATGGGGTAGTGCTGCCCGATGCGGTCGCGATAGTAGCATTCTAGTGTGCGTGTGACGGTGCGGAAAGCCAGCTCGTCCCACGGTATCTCATGTTGTTCGAACAATCGCACCTCCAGGCTCTCGATGCCCACATCAAAGCTTTGGTCGGCCAGTTCCGCGCGGAAGAACACGTGTACCTGGTTGATGTGCGGCAGGTCGAACAACTGGTACAGGGCCATGGGCCCTACCTGGGCGCAGGCCTCCTCGACGGTTTCGCGACGGGCGGCCTGGTCGAGGGTTTCGCCGTTTTCCATGAACCCGGCGGGCAGGGTCCAGTAGCCGCGGCGTGGCTCGATGGCGCGCCGGCACAGCAGCACCTGGCTACCCCAGGTGGGCAGCACACCCGCGACGATGTTGGGGTTCTGGTAGTGAACGGTCTGGCAATACTCGCAGACGTACCGCAGGCGGCTGTCGCCCTCGGGGATCCGCTGAACGACCGGTTGGCCGCATGCGCTGCAGAATTTCATGCTGTTCTTCCCTTTTGACTGGGCTATCTTGGCGCGCCGACGGGGCCGCCGCAAGCGCACGGGGCTTGGGTGCTTCGCGGCTTTGGTGCATCATGCAAGACAGGCCTTGGATACGAGAGTGCGCAATGCTGGACGAGCTTCTTCGCCGAATGAGCAACCATGAACCTGCATCACTGGAAACTGACCGACGGTTTCCCGAAGCGGCGGTACTCTTGCCCATTACCCGCAGCGAAGCGCCCGAACTGGTTTTGACCCTGCGCGCCAAGGGGCTGTCGACCCATGGTGGCGAAGTCGCCTTCCCCGGTGGCCGCCGCGACCCCGAAGACCCGGACCTGGTTTTTACCGCCCTGCGCGAGGCCGAAGAAGAAATCGGCCTGCCCCCTGGGCTGGTGGAAGTGATCGGCCCGCTGAGCCCACTGATTTCGCTGCATGGCCTGAAAGTGACGCCATTCGTCGGGCTTATCCCCGATTACGTCGAATACCGCGCCAATGATGCAGAGATCGCGGCAGTATTCACCGTGCCGCTGGAATTCTTCCGCCAAGACCCGCGTGACCACACCCACCGTATCGATTACCAGGGCCGCAGTTGGTATGTGCCCAGCTACCGTTACGGCGAATACAAGATCTGGGGGTTGTCGGCGATCATGATCGTCGAGCTGGTCAACCTGCTGTATGACGCGGGTATCAGCTTGCATCAACCCCCGGAACGTTACATCGAGATCTGAGCGGGGCCCACCCTGCCGTTTGCCGCAAACCGCCGCCGTTTATCCTGAGGAGCGAGCATGAAATATCGCCTGGGCGACCTGCGGGTCGACAGCCATCCGACCAGTTGGATCGCGCCCAACGCCACCGTGATCGGCAACGTGCGCCTGCAGGCCCGTGCCAGTGTCTGGTTTGGCGCTGTATTGCGGGGTGACAATGAGCTGATCGACATCGGCGAAGACAGCAATGTCCAGGACGGCACGGTGATGCACACCGACATGGGCTCGCCGCTGACCCTGGGCAAAGGGGTGACGGTGGGCCATAACGCCATGCTGCATGGTTGCACGGTTGGCGACTACAGCCTGATCGGCATCAATGCCGTGATCCTCAATGGGGCGCGGATTGGCAAGCACTGCATCATCGGCGCCAATGCGCTTATCCCTGAGGGCAAGGAAATCCCCGACGGGTCGCTGGTTATGGGCTCGCCGGGCAAGGTAGTGCGCGAGCTCAGCGAACAGCAGATGCGCTTGATCGAGGCCGGCGCCGCGCACTATGTGCACAATGCCCAGCGCTATGCGCGTGACTTGGTGGTGGATGATGAGTGAAGTGGTCAAGGCAGAGCGCCCGGTGGCGTCGCCGTGCGTGAGCATCTGCGCGCTGGACGAGCAGGACATCTGCACGGGGTGCCAACGTACGGTGGCCGAGATCGGGCGCTGGGGGCGCATGGATAACACTGAGCGCCGCGCCGTGCTGAAGCTTTGCCATGAGCGGGCAGTGGCTGCCGGGATGATTTTGTAGGCGCGGCTGCCGCTGACCCCAAAATCAAGTAACCTGTGCGGCTTGTCTGACGGTTACTGCTCATGTTCTATCTCATCGCCTATATCAGCAGCGTAGTGCTGATCAACTACGCCTTTTCCAGTGCCCCGCACCTGGACATCATCTGGTCTGCCTGGGGCGGCCTGGTGTTCATCCTGCGCGACATGGTCCAGACCCGTTTCGGGCATGGCGCCTTGGTCGCCATGTTGGTGGCCCTGGTTCTGTCGTACGTTACCTCGGAACCGGCCATTGCGCTGGCCAGCGCCACCGCCTTCTTCATCTCAGAGCTGATCGACTGGCTGGTGTTCAGCATCACCCGTCGGCCGCTGCGCGACCGCCTATGGCTGAGCTCGGCGCTGAGCATCCCGGTCGATACCTTCATTTTCTTCGGCATGATCGGTGCCTTGACGCCGGCCGTGATCGGCACGGCAATGGCCTCGAAGTTCGCCGGTGTCACTGCCGTATGGCTGGCCATGGCATTTCGCGCCCGGCGGGCTGCCGCGGTCGGTTGATGGTGTAGAATACGGGTCCTTTTTCAGCGGGCGGCGCTCAGCCTGGCGCAGCCCCGGACGCCTTCGAGGACCTGAAATGACCCGTATCGGAACCCCATTGTCGCCCACCGCGACCCGAGTACTGCTCTGCGGCTGCGGTGAGCTGGGCAAGGAAGTGGTGATCGAGCTGCAGCGCCTGGGCGTCGAAGTGATTGCCGTAGACCGCTACGCCAATGCACCGGCCATGCAGGTGGCGCACCGCAGCCATGTGGTCAACATGCTCGATGGCGTCGCCCTGCGCGCAGTGATCGAAGCCGAGAAACCGCATTACATCGTCCCCGAAATCGAAGCCATTGCCACCGCGACCCTGGTCGAGTTGGAAAACGAAGGCTTCACCGTGGTGCCCACCGCCCGCGCCACCCAGCTGACCATGAACCGCGAAGGCATCCGTCGCCTGGCCGCCGAAGAGCTGGACCTGCCGACCTCGCCGTACCACTTCGCCGACACCTACGAAGACTATGCCAAGGCCGTGGCCGATGTCGGCTACCCGTGCGTGGTCAAGCCAGTGATGAGCTCGTCGGGCAAAGGCCAGAGCCTGCTGCGCAGCGATGCCGACCTGCAGAAGTCCTGGGACTACGCCCAGGAAGGCGGCCGCGCCGGCAAGGGCCGGGTGATCATCGAAGGCTTCATCGATTTCGATTACGAAATCACCCTGCTGACCGTGCGCCACGTCGGCGGCACCACGTTCCTGGAGCCTGTCGGCCACCGTCAGGAGAAAGGCGATTATCAGGAGTCGTGGCAGCCCCAGGCCATGAGCCCGAAAGCCCTGGCAGAATCGCAGCGTGTGGCTCAGGCAGTCACCGACGCCTTGGGCGGCCGTGGCCTGTTCGGCGTAGAGTTGTTCGTCAAGGGCGACCAGGTGTGGTTCAGCGAAGTGTCGCCGCGCCCGCACGACACGGGCCTGGTGACGTTGATCTCCCAAGACCTGTCGCAGTTCGCCCTGCATGCACGCGCCATTTTGGGCCTGCCGATTCCGGTGGTGCGTCAGTTTGGGCCATCGGCGTCGGCGGTGATCTTGCCAGAAGGCCAATCGCAACAGACCAGCTTCGCCAACCTTGGCGCCGCGCTGAGCGAGCCGGACACGGCCATTCGCCTGTTCGGCAAGCCGGAAATCAACGGTACCCGTCGCATGGGCGTATGCCTGGCACGTGATGAGTCGATCGAAGCGGCGCGAGCCAAGGCGACTCGCGCTTCGCAGGCGGTCAAGGTCGAGTTCTGATTCAACACCGTTAGGGCCGCTTTGCGGCCCATCGCAGGCAAGCCAGCTCCCACAGGTTCTGCTCAAAGCTCAAGGGCTGTGTGGGCCTTGTAGGAGCTGGCTTGCCTGCGATGGGCTGCAAAGCAGCCCCCATTAGTTAGAGCTCCGTGTTTCGGGTCTCTTTCAGGCACAGCACCGCAATCAAGCTGATCACCGCCGCCACCGACACATACCCGCCCACCCAGCTCAACCCGCCCATGCTCACCAGTTTCTGAGCAAAGAACGGCGCCGCCGAAGCCCCCACGATGCCGCCCAGGTTGTACGCCGCCGACGCGCCGGTGTAGCGCACATGGGTAGGGAACAGCTCGGGCAGCAACGCCCCCATCGGCGCAAAGGTCACGCCCATCAGGAACAGCTCGATGGCCAGGAACAGCGCCACGCCCGTGGTCGAGCCCGAAGTCAGCAGCGGCTCCATGGTAAAGCCCGATGCCACGGCCAGCAGGCCGCCGACAATCAGCACCGGTTTGCGCCCGTAGCGGTCGCTAAGCCAAGCCGACAGGGGCGTGGCCAGCGCCATGAACACCACCGCGAAGCACAGCAGGCCGAGGAACGTCTCACGGCTGTAGCCCAGGGTAGTCACGCCGTAGCTGAGCGAGAACACCGTCGAGATATAGAACAGCGCATAGCACACCACCATCGCCGCAGCGCCCAGCAGGGTCGGTACCCAGTATTTGGAGAACAGGTCGACCACCGGCATCTTCACGCGCTCATGGCGGGCAATGGCCTTGGCAAACACCGGGCTCTCTTCGAGCTTGAGGCGCACATAAAGGCCGACCAGTACCAGTGCGGCGCTGAGCAGGAACGGAATGCGCCAGCCCCATTCACGGAACTGCTCGTCGCTGAGCACCAGGGCCAGGGTCAGGAACAGGCCGTTGGCAGCCAGGAAGCCGATCGAAGGCCCCAATTGCGGGAACATGCCGAACCAGGCGCGCTTGCCCGGTGGCGCGTTCTCGGTGGCCAGCAGCGCCGCACCGCCCCATTCGCCACCCAGGCCCAGGCCTTGGCCGAAGCGCAGCAGGCAAAGAATGATCGGCGCCCAGACGCCAATGCTGTCGTAGCCTGGCAGCACGCCGATGGCGGTGGTGGAAACGCCCATCAGCAGCAGCGACGCCACCAGGGTCGATTTACGGCCGATGCGGTCGCCAAAATGGCCGAACAGCGCCGAGCCCAGCGGGCGAGCGAGGAAGGCGATGCCGAAGGTGAGGAAGGCCGCGAGCATCTGCGCGGTGCCCGACCCGGACGGGAAGAACACCGGGCCGATCACTAGCGCAGCGGCCGTGGCGTATACATAGAAGTCGTAGAACTCGATGGCCGTGCCGATGAAGCTGGCAGTGGCCACCCGTGCGGGGGAGTTGACCGGCGCGGCAGGCGCTTCGGCATAGGTGCTGCTCGTGGTCATTAAGTAGGTCCCTAACAGTCTGGTCGTGCTCCAAGGGCTTGATCCGCCAGGGCGCGTACCTTCTAAGGGCAGGCACACCTACGCGGACGCCGGAGCGTATTGTTCTTTTGCTCGCCCGACTGACGATAGCCCAAGGGGGATAGGGGCGGGAGCGGGCACTGTTCGGGGTGTTGAAGCAGGACCGCGGGGCGTGTCAGTGGAGCGGACTGGCCGTGTGGCGCCGGGTGCGGGTAGCAGGCGGGACGGCGGGGCTGGGTAAGCGTGACCCGAGTATAGCTATCGGGTCACGGTCCACACCAGTACCTTGCTGGCGCAATTGTCCTCTGTTTCGAGGATTTCCAGGCGATATCGGCCGATCTTCAGGCAAACGGCGCTTTCCGGGATGCTTTCCAGTGCTTCGGTGACCAGGCCGTTGAGGGTCTTTGGCCCGCCATCGCAGGGCAGGTGCCAGCCCAGGGTGCGGTTGATCTCGCGCAGCGAGGCGGTGCCTTCGATGACGAAGGTGCCATCGGGCTGGGGGTGTACGTGCGGGTTGTCCAGCCCCTGTTCGTCTTCGAACTCGCCGACGATCTCTTCGAGGATGTCTTCCAAGGTGACGATGCCCAGCACCTCGCCGTATTCGTCCACCACCACACCCAGGCGGCGTTGCTGTTTATGGAAGTTCAGCAACTGCAGCTGCAGGGGCGTGCTTTCGGGTACGAAATAGGGCTCGTAACAGGCGCCGTGGAGTTTCTCCAGGGTCAGCTCCGCCTTGGGCAGCAGGTGGCTGATCAGCTTGGTGTTGAGGATTGCCTCAACCTGGTTGATGTCGTTGTGATAGACCGGCAAGCGGGTGTGACGGCTGACGATCAGCTGCTCGATGATGCGTTCGATCGGGTCGTCCAGGTTGATGCCATCGACTTCGTTGCGCGGCACCAGGATGTCGTTGACGGTGACTTTGTCCAGCGATTGCAAACCGTCGAGCAGGCCATGGCGTGCAGGCTCGTGCTCCTCGTCTTCGTCGAAGTCGTCGTCTTGCTCCGGGTGCAAGGCGACCGCCGTAGGCTGCACACGGAATGGGCGCAGCAGCAGCTTGGCGCAGCCATCGAGCAGGCAGGCCAAGGGTTGCAGAAGCGCCAGGGGCACTTTCAGCAGGCTTGCACCCAGGCTTGCAAACGCCTGCGGGTTACGCCGCGCCAGGCGCCGCGGCAGAAATTCGGCAAACACCAGCAAGGCCAGCGTCGCGCCCAGGCCTGCCAGCCAGAAGCCGTGTTCGCCGCTGTAGCGCTGGCCAATCAGGCACGCCAGGCCCAGCACCAGCAACTTGCCGAGGCTGGCGCACAGCACCAGCGCCTGGGCGGGCAGGGGGGCTTGACCGTCGTCGCCGTTGCGCAGCGAACCATTGAGTTGCAGGCGGGCGGCATCCACGGCGCTGAAAAGCGCCGACCAGAGCAGCGCCAGTGCCAGAGTGCCGAGGAGCGGTGCGTACGGCAGGGTGTCCATGGGCGGCCGTCAGATATGCAGGATGAATTCGCGAACCAGCTTGCTGCCGAAATAGGCCAGCATCAGCAGGCAGAAACCGGCCAGCGTCCAGCGGATCGCTTTGTGGCCACGCCAGCCCAGGCGGGTGCGGCCCCACAGCAGCACGCTGAACACCACCCAGGCGACGCAGGCCAGCAAGGTCTTGTGCACCAGGTGCTGGGCGAACAGGTTGTCGAGGAACAGCCAGCCAGAAATCAGCGACAGCGACAGCAGGCACCAGCCGGCCCAGAGAAAGCCGAACAGCAGGCTTTCCATGGTTTGCAGCGGCGGGAAGTTGCGGATCAGGCCTGACGGGTGCTTGTTTTTCAGCTGGTGGTCCTGCAGCAACAGCAGCAACGACTGGAACACCGCGATGGTGAACAGGCCGTAGGCGAGGATCGACAGCAGGATGTGCGCAAGGATGCCGGGCTCTTCGTTGATCAGCGGCACGGTACCGGGGGGCGCGAACTGGGCCAGCAGCGCAGTGACCGCGCCCAGCGGGAACAGCAGCACCAGCAGGTTTTCTACCGGGATGCGCAGGCACGCCAGCAAGGTCAGGGTAATGACCGCAACGGCGATCAGGCTGGCGGCGCTGAAAAAATCCAGGCTCAGGCCCAGCGGGGTGATCAGCTGGAAGAACAGGGCGCCGCCCTGGGCGATGACAGCCAGGGCGCCGAGCAGGCCCAGCAGCCGTTTGTCAGCTTTGCGGCCCTGGGCCAGGTGCGTGCCCTGGTAGAGGGTCGCAGCTATATAAAGGCCGGCGGCGATCAGGTTGGGGATGAGGCTGGGTGAGGAGAACATAAGTCCTGGTTGGCGAGCCTTAAAGAGACGGAGTTTGGCATAGAGAGCTGCAAGCTGGAAGCCGCAAGGTACAAGCAAAGGCGGATCCGCGAGGTGGCTGCATTTTCTTGCCGCCTGGCGCCCGTAGCTTGCCGCTGGGAAGGCAAGGTGTGCGCCGCCGCCGCACTTCGCTATAATCGCCGCCTTGCTGTGCCCCGGGTGTGTGCATTTTCCCCCTGGGCGCCTGACAAACCTCGGCTTTTACTAGGCCTGAAAGGATCACCATGTTCGAAAACCTGACCGACCGCCTGTCACAGACGCTGCGCCATGTCACCGGCAAGGCCAAGCTGACTGAAGACAATATCAAGGACACGCTGCGCGAAGTGCGCATGGCGTTGCTCGAGGCCGACGTTGCCTTGCCGGTGGTCAAGGATTTCGTCAACAGCGTCAAGGAACGTGCGGTCGGTACCGAGGTGTCGCGCAGCCTGACCCCAGGCCAGGCCTTCGTGAAGATCGTCCAGGCCGAGCTGGAAAGCCTGATGGGCGCGGCCAACGAAGACCTCGCGCTGAACGCCGCGCCACCTGCCGTGGTGCTGATGGCTGGCTTGCAGGGTGCAGGTAAGACCACCACCGCCGGCAAGCTCGCGCGCTTCCTCAAGGAGCGCAAGAAGAAGAGCGTGATGGTGGTCTCGGCCGACGTCTACCGCCCGGCCGCGATCAAGCAGCTGGAAACCCTGGCCAACGACATTGGCGTAACCTTCTTCCCGTCCGACATCAGCCAGAAGCCGGTCGCCATCGCTGAAGCGGCGATTCGCGAAGCCAAGCTCAAATTCATCGACGTGGTCATCGTCGACACCGCCGGCCGTCTGCACATCGATGCCGACATGATGGACGAGATCAAGGCGCTGCATGCTGCGGTCAAGCCGGTCGAGACCCTGTTCGTGGTCGACGCCATGACCGGCCAGGACGCCGCCAACACCGCCAAGGCCTTTGGTGAAGCCCTGCCGCTGACCGGCGTGGTGCTGACCAAGGTCGACGGTGATGCCCGTGGCGGTGCCGCGTTGTCGGTACGTGCCATCACCGGCAAGCCGATCAAGTTCATCGGTATGGGTGAGAAGACCGAGGCCCTCGAGCCGTTCCACCCGGACCGCGTCGCCTCGCGCATCCTCGGCATGGGCGACGTGCTCAGCCTGATCGAGCAGGCCGAGCAGACCATCGACAAGGCCAAGGCTGACAAGCTGGCCAAGAAGCTGAAGAAGGGCAAGGGCTTCGACCTTGAAGACTTCCGCGACCAGCTGCAGCAAATGAAGAACATGGGCGGCCTGGGCGGCTTGATGGACAAGCTGCCGAGCATCGGCGGGGTCAACCTGTCGCAGATGGGCAATGCCCAGGGCGCGGCCGAGAAGCAGTTCAAGCAGATGGAGGCGATCATCAACTCCATGACCCCGGCCGAGCGCCGCGATCCGGACCTGCTCAGCGGCTCGCGCAAGCGCCGCATCGCCATTGGCTCCGGCACCCAGGTGCAGGACGTCGGCCGGCTGATCAAGCAGCACAAGCAGATGCAGAAGATGATGAAGAAATTCTCTGCCAAGGGCGGCATGGCCAAGATGATGCGCGGCCTTGGCGGCATGATGCCAGGCGGCGGCATGCCGAAGCTGTAACCCCTATTCCGGGCGTTTGTCTTTTACCGGACGAGCGCTCAGAACCCCCGCCGTGGCGGGGCAATGGCCGCGAAAAGCGTGGCTTAACCGGCGAATCTGGACGGCATGGCGAGGCCTTGCCGAAAAAGTCATTTGCAAATGTCCGTGTATTCCCCGAGAATATGCGGCCTTTTGGGCACGCATGTGCCTATTTGGCTTTCAGATTTGCAGCACCGACTGCAGTACCAACTGCAGCACCGACTATAGGAACGATGTTCACATGGTAACCATTCGTCTGGCCCGTGGCGGCTCGAAAAAGCGCCCTTTCTACCACCTGACCGTGACCAACTCGCGTAACGCCCGTGACGGCCGTTTCGTTGAGCGCGTTGGCTTCTTCAACCCGATCGCATCGGGCGCCGAAGTCAAGCTGTCGGTCAACCAGGAACGCGTCACCTACTGGCTGAGCCAGGGCGCACAGCCGTCTGAGCGTGTTGCTCAGCTGCTGAAGGAAGCTGCCAAGGCCGCTGCCTAAGATATATGAACGCGACGCCAGAAAAGGCTGACGACCTCATCGTCGTTGGCAAGATTTTTTCGGTTCACGGCGTTCGCGGCGAGGTGAAGGTGTATTCCTTTACCGATCCGATTGAAAACCTGTTGGATTATCCACGCTGGACGCTCAAGCACGAAGGCAAGGTAAAACAGGTAGAGCTGGTCAGCGGTCGTGGCTCCCAAAAGGGCCTGGTCGTGAAGCTGAAAGGCCTCGATGATCGCGATGAAGCCCGTCTTCTGAGTGGTTACGAGATCTGCATACCGCGGAGCCTTTTGCCCAACCTGCCCGTCGACGAGTACTACTGGTACCAGTTGCAGGGCTTGAAGGTCATCAACCAGGACGAACACCTGTTCGGCAAGGTCGATCACCTGTTGGAGACCGGTGCGAACGATGTAATGGTGGTCAAGCCGTGCGCAGGCAGCCTGGATGATCGCGAGCGTTTGTTGCCCTATACGGAGCAATGCGTGCTGGCAATCGACCTGGAAGCAGGCGTGATGCGGGTTGAATGGGACGCGGACTTCTAAACGATGGGTAACCTTCGCGTAGACGTCATCACGTTGTTCCCCGAGATGTTCTCGGCCATCACGGAGTACGGCATTACCAGCCGCGCGGTAAAACAGGGGTTGCTTCAGGTAACGTGCTGGAACCCGCGGGACTACACCACAGATCGCCACCATACCGTGGATGATCGGCCGTTTGGCGGTGGTCCGGGCATGGTGATGAAAATCAAGCCTCTGGAAGACGCCCTGGTTAGCGCCAGGCAAGCGACCGGAGCATCGGCAAAGGTGATCTACCTTTCGCCGCAAGGCCGCAAGCTGACTCAGCAAGCGGTCAAAGGCCTGGCCGAACAGGAATCGTTGATCCTGATCGCCGGTCGTTATGAAGGCATCGACGAGCGCTTTATTGAGGCTCATGTCGATGAGGAGTGGTCGATTGGCGACTATGTGCTTTCCGGTGGCGAGCTGCCGGCCATGGTACTGATCGATGCGGTTACGCGGCTGCTGCCCGGAGCTTTAGGGCATGTGGACTCGGCGGAGGAAGACTCTTTCACCGACGGTCTGCTCGATTGCCCGCACTACACCCGACCTGAGGTGTATGCGGATCAGCGTGTTCCCGACGTGTTGCTAAGTGGCAACCATGCACATATCCGGCGTTGGAGGATGAAGCAGTCCCTTGGTAGGACCTTCGAACGACGCGCCGATCTTCTGGAAAGTCGCTCGCTTTCTGGAGAAGAGAAGAAGCTGCTCGAGGAATACCTCCGCGAGCGGGACGATAGTTAAACGTATCGATGGTGGATCACGTATCCATCTTAGGAGCACAGCATGACCAACAAGATCATCCAGCAGCTCGAAGCCGAGCAGATGAGCAAGGAAATCCCAACCTTCGCACCGGGCGACACCATTATCGTCCAGGTTAAAGTGAAGGAAGGTGAGCGTTCCCGTCTGCAGGCGTTCGAAGGCGTCGTTATCGCCAAGCGTAACCGCGGTCTGAACAGCGCCTTCACCGTGCGCAAAATCTCCAGCGGCGTTGGCGTAGAGCGTACCTTCCAGACCTACAGCCCGCAGATCGACAGCCTGGCCGTGAAACGTCGTGGTGACGTGCGTAAAGCCAAGCTGTACTACCTGCGCGACCTGTCCGGCAAAGCCGCTCGCATCAAGGAAAAACTGTCCTGAGTGCAGTTTGACCGGTGGCCCAGGCCGCCTTGCGAGAAAAAAAGCAGCCTTCGGGCTGCTTTTTTGCGTTTTGAACCCCAAGCGATGTGACCCGACATGACAACCCGAGACCAGGAAATCCAACGCCGCACCGAACTGTCGGTGACCCGCGTGACCAAGGCGGTGTTCCCCAACACCACCAACCACCACAACACCCTGTTCGGCGGCACTGCGCTGGCCTGGATGGATGAAGTGTCGTTCATCGCGGCCACGCGCTTTTGCCGTTTGCCGCTGGTAACGGTGTCGACCGACCGTATCGACTTCAAGCACCCGATCCCGGCGGGCTCGATCGTCGAGCTGGTCGGCACGGTGATCAAAGTGGGCAACACCAGCCTGCAGGTGCAGGTGGATGTGTTCGTCGAGAACATGTACCTGGATGGCCGTGAACGGGCAATCCATGGCGTGTTCAGCTTTGTCGCCATCGACGAAGACAAGCGCCCGGTGCCGGTGCTGCCAGCAGCCTGAGGTTCACCCTGGTGTGGTGGCCGTGCCCGCGACCGGCGCCGGTTCGACCAGCGCCACCAAGGTCCAGCCAGGTTGCGGGGTGAGCGGGTTGTCAGGGCTCGACACATGCACCCAGCCGTGGCTGTCACGGGCGAACAGCAGGTGCGCACGCTCGCCATGCAGTGCCTGGTAGTTGTCCCAGTCGAAACCCTCGGTCAGGGTGGTGCTGTACAGCTCGGCGCCGTGGTGCAAGCGATTGGCCAGTTGCTGGTAGGTCATCGGGCTTGAACCGAGCAAATGGCCGCGGTGTTCCTCACTGGCGCGGTGCTTGTCGCTGCGCTGTTTTTCCAGGCCGCTGGCCAGCACGAACAGGCGGCCATGGCCGAAATCGTGGCGAAAACGTGCGCAGGCCAAGGCGTTGATCTCACCTGCAGGGGACAGCCCCAGCAGATGGCCGAGGCCGACCAGGTCCAGGTGTGCATCGGCATGCTGCGAGGCCGGGTTGCCAAAGTAGGTCGGCAGCCCGTCCATGCGCGCGGCGCGGATGTTTTCCCAGCTCGAGTCAGTCAGCAGTACCCGGCAGCCCAGTTGCTGCAGTGCTTTGCCGAGGGTGCGCGCGGGCCCGTTGGCGCCAACGATGAGAAAGCCGCTGGGGGCAGGCTCGGCCACCTTGAGCAGGCGCGCCAGGGGCCTGGCCGTGGCGCTTTGCAGCACAACGGTGCCGATGATCACGGCAAAGGTCAGCGGCACCAGCAGCAGTGCACCCTGATGGCCGGCTTCATGCAGGCGGATGGCGAAGATCGCCGAGACTGCCGCGGCAACGATACCGCGCGGTGCGATCCAGGCCAGCAAGGCCCGTTCACGCCAGTTCAGCCCCGAGCCCAGGGTGGACAGAAAGACGTTCAGCGGCCGTGCCAGCAGCTGGATCACCAGCAACAGCGCCAGCACCGCCGGGCCCAGGCCGATCAGGGCATGCAGGTCGAGGCGTGCGGCCAGCAGGATGAACAAGCCGGAGATCAGCAGCACGCTGAGGTTTTCCTTGAAGTGCAGGATTTGCCGCACATCCACCCCGCGCATGTTGGCCAGCCACATGCCCATCACCGTCACGGCCAGCAGCCCGGATTCGTGAACGATCTGGTTGGCAGCAATGAAAATGCCCAGCACTGCCGCCAGTGCAGCCAGGTTGTGCAGGTACTCTGGCAGCCACTGCTCACGCATGACCTGCCCCAACAACCAGCCGCCGGCCGCGCCCAGTGCGCTGCCACAGAAGATCACCCCGGCAAAGGTGGCCAGGCTCTGGCTCAGGCCATTGCCATTGGCACTGGCGATGATGAAGCTGTACACCACCACGGCGAGCAGGGCGCCAATCGGGTCGATGACGATGCCTTCCCAGCGCAGGATGTTGGCGATCGCCGCCTTCGGCCGCACCACGCGCAGCATGGGCACGATCACCGTCGGCCCAGTGACCAGGGTCAAGGTGCCGAACAGGATCGCCAGCGGCCAGTCGAACCCCAGCAGCCAGTGGGTCGCCAGGGCGATCACCAGCCAGGTCGACAGGGCGCCGATTGTGACCAGGCGGTGGACCACGCTGCCGATGTCGCGCCACTGCGACAAGTGCAACGTCAGGCTGCCCTCGAACAGGATCAGTGCCACGGCCAGCGACACCAAGGGCATCAGCAGTGGGCCGAACAGCGCCTGGGGGTCGAGCCAGCCGAGCAGCGGGCCGGCGGTGATGCCGGCCAGCAGCAGGAAGAGGATTGCCGGCAATTTCAGGCGCCACGCCAGCCACTGGCAGGCCAGGGCGGCGCCGCCGATGCCCGCGACGCTGAGCAGGATCTGCTGTTCGTTCATGCGGGCTCCCTATGCCGGCGTTGTTATGAAAGACTAAGCGTCATTTCGTCGTTTGCCACCGAGTTTTCATGCCCGCCCTCGACCACCCCCTGATTGACCAGTTTCTCGATGCCTTGTGGCTGGAAAAAGGCTTGTCCGACAACACCCGGGTTTCGTACCGCAGCGACCTGGCGCTGTTCAATGGCTGGCTGCAGGAGCAGGGCGTGGCCTTGCCCGACGCGGGGCGTGAGCTGATCCTCGATCACCTGGCCTGGCGCCTCGACCAAGCCTACAAGCCACGTTCTACAGCACGCTTTCTCTCTGGGCTGCGTGGCTTCTTTCGTTACTTGCTGCGGGAAAAGCTGATCGCTGTCGACCCCACGTTGCAGGTCGAAATGCCACAGCTGGGCCGGCCGTTGCCCAAATCCTTGTCAGAAGCCGACGTCGAGGCACTGCTGCAGGCGCCGGACCTCGGCGAAGCCATCGGCCAGCGCGACCGCGCCATGCTCGAAGTCCTTTATGCCTGTGGCCTGCGCGTGACCGAACTGGTCAGCCTGACGCTCGATCAGGTCAACCTGCGCCAGGGCGTGTTGCGGGTGATGGGCAAGGGCAGCAAGGAGCGCCTGGTGCCGATGGGGGAAGAGGCGGTGGTATGGCTGGAACGCTACCTGCGCAATGGCCGCCCCGAGCTGCTGAATGGGCGCCCGAGCGATGTGCTGTTCCCCAGCCTGCGCGGCGAGCAGATGACCCGTCAGACCTTCTGGCACCGTATCAAGCACCAGGCACAGGTCGCCGGGATCGACAAATCGCTGTCGCCGCATACCCTGCGCCATGCCTTCGCGACCCACCTGCTCAACCACGGCGCCGACCTGCGCGTGGTACAAATGCTGCTGGGCCACAGCGACCTGTCGACCACGCAGATCTACACCCACGTGGCCAAAGCCCGTCTGCAGCAACTGCACGCCCAGCATCACCCGCGTGGATGAATGATTTTCATGTTCCGCCGACCGGTACTCGCAGACCCCTTCACGGCTAGCGTGTTGTGGTAGGCTTGGGCGGTTTGCACCAAGGGCCGCACGGTCGCCGCGTTTTTTCCGCAGGCGACGCCCTCCGGCCCCTGTCCGCCTTCAGGAGTTCCCATGCGCGTGACCCAAATTTTCGCCGCCGCCGCGTTGGCGCTGGCCAGTACCTTTGCCGTTGCCGCGGCAACCGACAGCAATGCCGGTGCCGAGCAGGCCATTCGCAAGTCGTTGCAGAACCTCGAACTGGAAGTCCCGGTAGAAAGCGTCGCCAGCAGCCCGCTCAATGGCCTGTATGAAGTCAAGCTGCAGGGCGGCCGCGTGCTGTACGCCAGTGCTGACGGCCAGTTCGTCATGCAGGGCTACCTGTACCAGATCCAGGACGGCAAGCCGGTCAACCTGACCGAGAAGACCGAGCGCCAAGGCGTTGCCAAGCTCATCAACGGCATTCCAGCCGCCGAGATGGTGGTTTATCCTGCCAAGGGCGAGACCAAGTCGCACATCACCGTGTTCACCGACACCACCTGCCCGTACTGCCACAAGCTGCACGCCGAAGTGCCGGAGCTCAACCGCCGCGGTATCGAAGTGCGCTATGTCGCCTTCCCGCGCCAGGGCCTCGGTTCGCCAGGTGATCAGCAGTTGCAGGCAGTCTGGTGCTCCAGCGACCGCCGTGCGGCGCTGGACAAGATGGTCGAGGGTAAGGAAATCAAGGCCGCCAAGTGCGCCAACCCGGTCAGCAAGCAGTTCCAGCTGGGCCAGTCGATCGGCGTCAACGGCACGCCGGCGATCGTCCTTGAAAGCGGCCAGGTGATCCCGGGCTACCAGCCGGCACCGCAAGTGGCCAAGTTGGCCCTGGCCGGCCAGCAGCAAGCAGCCAAGTAATCAATACAGTACGCCGTCGTCATGGGGTGACGGCATGTTTCACGGTCGGCGCAGGTGCCGGCCGTTCAATGGGGAGTTCACAGTGAAACCGGTCAAAGTAGGCATCTGTGGGTTGGGGACCGTCGGTGGCGGAACCTTCAATGTACTTCAGCGCAACGCCGAGGAGATTGCCCGCCGTGCCGGGCGCGGTATTGAAGTGGCACAGATTGCCATGCGCTCGCAGAACCCGAACTGCCAGATTACCGGTACCCCCATTACCGCTGATGTGTTCGACGTTGCGACCAACCCGGAAATCGACATCGTCATCGAGCTGATCGGTGGTTACACCATCGCCCGCGACCTGGTGCTAAAAGCCATCGAAAACGGCAAGCACGTGGTCACCGCGAACAAGGCGCTGATCGCCGTGCATGGCAACGAAATCTTTGCCAAGGCCCGCGAGAAGGGCGTTATCGTCGCCTTCGAAGCGGCGGTTGCCGGTGGCATCCCGGTGATCAAGGCGATCCGTGAAGGCCTGTCGGCCAACCGTATCAACTGGCTGGCCGGCATCATCAACGGCACCGGTAACTTCATCCTTACCGAAATGCGCGAAAAAGGCCGTGCCTTCCCGGACGTGCTGGCCGAAGCCCAGGCCCTGGGTTATGCCGAAGCGGACCCGACCTTCGACGTCGAGGGCATCGATGCGGCCCACAAGCTGACCATCCTGGCGTCCATCGCCTTTGGCATCCCGCTGCAGTTCGACAAGGCCTACACCGAAGGCATCACCCAGCTGACCACCGCTGACGTGAACTACGCCGAGGCCCTGGGCTACCGCATCAAGCACCTGGGCGTGGCACGTCGCACGGCTGAAGGCATCGAGCTGCGCGTGCACCCGACATTGATCCCGAGCGATCGCCTGATCGCCAACGTCAACGGCGTGATGAATGCGGTCATGGTCAACGGCGACGCCGCCGGTTCGACCCTGTACTACGGCGCAGGTGCCGGTATGGAACCGACCGCTTCGTCGGTCGTCGCCGACCTGGTCGACGTGGTTCGCGCAATGACCTCCGACCCGGAAAACCGCGTGCCGCACCTGGCCTTCCAGCCAGACTCGCTGTCGGCGCACCCGATTCTGCCGATCGAAGCCTGTGAAAGCGCCTACTACCTGCGCATCCAGGCCAAGGATCACCCCGGTGTGCTGGCCCAGGTGGCCAGCATCCTCTCGGAGCGTGGCATCAACATCGAGTCGATCATGCAGAAGGAAGCCGAGGAACAGGACGGCCTGGTACCGATGATCCTGCTGACCCATCGCGTGGTCGAGCAGGGCATCAACGACGCCATTGTCGCCCTGGAAGCCCTGCAGGATGTGGTCGGCAAGGTCGTGCGCATCCGCGTCGAACAGCTCAATTAACGAATCATGCCGTTGGGCTGCGCACGCGGCCCCGGCCTCAGTCTCGAAGGTTTGCACCATGCGCTATATCAGCACCCGTGGCCAGGCACCGGCCCTGAATTTCGAAGATGTCCTGCTGGCTGGCCTGGCCAGCGACGGCGGCCTGTACGTCCCTGAAAACCTGCCGCGCTTCACCCAGGAAGAGATCGCTTCCTGGGCTGGCCTGCCGTATCACGAACTGGCCTTCCGCGTGATGCGCCCGTTCGTCGCCGGTAGCATCGCCGACGCCGACTTCAAGAAGATCCTCGAGGAAACCTACGGCGCGTTCGCCCACGCCGCCGTGGCGCCGCTGCGCCAGTTGAACAGCAACGAGTGGGTGATGGAGCTGTTCCACGGCCCGACCCTGGCCTTCAAGGACTTTGCCCTGCAGCTGCTCGGCCGCCTGCTTGACCACGTGCTGGTCAAGCGTGGCGAGCGCGTGGTGATCGTCGGTGCCACCAGCGGTGACACCGGCTCCGCGGCCATCGAAGGTTGCCGCCGCTGCGACAACGTCGACATCTTCATCCTGCACCCGCACCAGCGCGTGTCGGAAGTACAGCGTCGGCAGATGACCACCATCTTCGGCGACAACATCCACAACATCGCCATCGAAGGCAACTTCGACGACTGCCAGGAGATGGTCAAGGCCAGCTTCGCCGACCAGTCGTTCCTCAAGGGTACCCGCCTGGTGGCCGTCAACTCGATCAACTGGGCGCGGATCATGGCCCAGATCGTCTACTACTTCCACGCAGCCCTGCAGTTGGGCGGCCCAGCCCGCTCGGTGGCGTTCTCGGTGCCCACCGGCAACTTCGGCGACATCTTCGCCGGTTACCTGGCACGCAACATGGGCCTGCCGATCAGCCAGCTGGTGGTCGCCACCAACCGTAACGACATCCTGCACCGCTTCATGAGCGGCAACCAGTACGTCAAGGACACCCTGCACGCGACCCTGTCGCCGTCGATGGACATCATGGTGTCGTCCAACTTCGAGCGCCTGCTCTTCGACCTGCACGGCCGTAACGGTGCAGCCATTGCCGCGTTGATGGACAACTTCAAGCAGGGTGGCGGTTTCAGCGTTGACGAAGACCGCTGGACCGAAGCGCGCAAACTGTTCGACTCGCTGGCCGTCAGTGACGAGCAGACCTGCGAGACCATCGCCGAAGTGTTCGCCAGCACCGGCGAAGTGCTCGACCCGCATACCGCGATCGGCGTCAAGGCCGCCCGCGAGTGCCGTCGCAGCCTGGACACGCCGATGGTGGTGCTGGGTACCGCGCATCCGGTCAAGTTCCCGGAAGCCGTGGAGAAGGCAGGTGTTGGCAAGGCGCTGGAATTGCCAGCACACCTGGCTGACCTGTTCAGCCGCGAAGAGCGCTGCACGGTGCTGGCCAATGACCTGAAGGCCGTTCAGGGCTTTGTCAGCCAGCATGGTAACCGCGGCAAGCCACTTTAAGTGCGGTGATATCAAGGGCCGCTTAGCGGCCCTTGATTGTCGAGTTTTCCATCTGATCTTTCGGATCTTTCCTATTTAACCCTCTTGGGATGTTGCCTAGATTTGCCAGTCCTTTCTCCAGGAGTGGCTCATGTCCAGGCCTTATGTGCTGATTCACCAGGCACGCCCTTCCCATCAAATCCTCCTGCACCAGGCATTCAATGCCCAAGGCATCTTCAATGTGCGCATCACTGAAGAAGCCGCCGACCTGCACGCGTGCCTGAGCGCTGAGCGTTGCCCTGACTTGCTGATCCTCGATCACGCCATGCCCAAAAGGGCAGGGCTTGCGCTGTTGAAAAAACTGGCGGGTAGCCACGCCTTGCGCGCCTTGTTGTTCGTCGGCCAAGCCACACCCGAACAGCAAAACCTGGCCCTGGAGGCGAAGCGACGGGGGCTGTGGGTCGTCGCCGAGCTGCCGTGGCCACTGTCCATGGCCAATCTGCAGCGTGCGCTTCAGTGCCTGGGCGGGCGTATTCAAACTGTCACCTACGCCCCGCATGCTCACTGAAACAGCCGCGGCGTTTCGAACTTTGTGCTGCGCTTGTTGGTCAGTTTCTCCATAGCCCACCACGCAGCGAGTGATCCGGATGGAAAGAATCTGCAGACTGCTGAACGAAGCCCTGACCCCCTACCAGACGCACCTGGGCGTTGCCGATGCCAGTGGCAACCGTCAATTGACCGTCTTTGACAGCCTTGAAGGCATTACCCTGCAGCGCACGGTGAGCCTGCGCCAGTTGCAGGAACAGCGCCTGCTCATTGACCTGGTGGATGGTTTGCACCGTGACCTGCAGATTGCCGAAGGCCGCTTGCAGCCCTGTGTGATTGCTGCCTTGCAACAGCGACAGCAAATGCCGGGAACCTTTGCCTGAATTGCTTATCAGACACAGTAAGGGCAGCTAGCCAGCGCATTGCTCCGGTGCTGGCAGGCTGTCACGGGAAGTCCCAAGGGACTTTCAATTAGCCCCGGGCGTCCTCCCCAGCGTTCCGGGGTTTCTTTTGTCTGCAGTACTAGGGTTGTTTGAAAAACTGCTTGCTCTGTTCCAGGTAGGTTGCCTGCAACTCAGGGTCCAGCCACCGGGCATATAGCCCTGGCAAGGTCTCTTGGCGTAGCGTGGGCAATAGCTGGTCGATATGCGCAACGGCCTCGCGACCCAGTGCCGAGTCTGAGCAACCCACATGCAGAAACTGATAGCGGTTCACGCCCCGAACCGGATGAAACTGGTAGTCACCCAGTGACCCGCCTTGCTGCTGGATCAGGTAACGCACTTCTGGCCAATACCCCATCACCATGTGCAGGCGCCCCAGTTGTTGCATCTGCAACTGGTTGGCGGTGGCATCGTTGCCGTAGTGGCGGCTGAGTGCCGAGTCTGGCAATTGGCGCAGGATCTCGTCGATCTGCGTGCCATAGCTGCGTTCGGCGACGATGCCGAGCTTCAACGGGGTGTGGCTCATCAGCCCGGGCAGGTCGACCTCGTTGTCGGTGAGAAACGGCGCCAGCAGTGCCTCACCTGCCTTGCGCACCACCAGCCCCCCGCTTAACACCCCCAGCGACGGTATGGAAAAGTGCACGTACTCGGCACGCTCCGGCGTCCACAGCAAGGTCGGGTCGCAGGTAAAAGTGTTCGGGTCCTGAAGCATCTGGATACCGCGGGCACGGTTTACCCGGACGATACTGTGATCGTATTCGGGCATCTGCTCGATCAGCAGTGGCAGCAGGCGGTCAATGACCCCTTGGCCTTTCTCTGTCCCTTCAAAAATGGTGAAGGGCGGCAGGTCGCGAACCAGCCACAACAAGCGCTCCTTGGCCGCCGCGTGCGGCACGGCCAGTGCAGGCAGCAGCGCGCACAGCAAAAGCAGGGTGCGTAACCAGTGGGCAGCTCGCATCGGCGGCGGCAGGCGTCAGACCGCGCCTGCTTCGCGCAGGCCGGCGATGGCGGCCGCGTCGTAGCCCAGGGCGCTGAGCAGTACTTCGGTGTGTTCGCCCAGCGCAGGGCCGACCCACTCGGTGGAGCCGGGGGTTTCCGAAAGCTTCGGTACGATGCCTGGCATCTTGAAGGGTTTGCCGTCTGGCAGGCGCGCCTGCAGGAACATTTCCCGCGCCAGGTATTGCGGGTCGTTGAACATGTCCTCGGCAGAATAGATGCGGCTTGCAGGTACTTCGGCGGTGGTGAGCACCAACATGAGCTGCTCCAGCGGCTGGCTGTTGGCCCAGCGGTCGATCACCCCATAGAGCTCGTCACGGCGCAGGTCGCGGCCATCGTTGGTGGCCAGTGACGGGTCATCGGCCAGGTCGGCGCGGCCTATGGCCTGCATGAAACGTTTGAAGATCGCATCGCCATTGGCGCCGATCTGCACATGCTTGCCATCGGCACTGGTGTGGATGGAGGAGGGCGTGATGCCGGGCATGATATTGCCGGTGCGTTCGCGGATGAAACCGAAGACGTCGAATTCCGGGACCATGCTTTCCATCATGGCAAAGATCGCCTCGTACAGCGCCACGTCCACCACTTGGCCCTGGCCGCCGTTGACCTCGCGGTGCCGCAACGCCATCAAGGCCCCGATCACCCCCCATAGCGCGGCAATCGAATCACCGATGGAGATGCCGGTGCGCACGGGCGGGCGGTCGTCGAAGCCGGTGATGTAGCGCAGGCCGCCCATGGACTCGCCCACCGCGCCAAAACCTGGCTGGTCTTTCATCGGCCCGGTCTGGCCGAAACCCGACAGGCGTACCATGACCAAGCGCGGGTTGAGCGCGTGCAGCACATCCCAGCCCAGGCCGAGCTTTTCCAGCACGCCGGGGCGGAAGTTCTCGATCAGGATATCGGCCTCGGCCAGCAGGCGCTTGAGGATCTCGCGGCCGTCCGGGTGCTTGAGGTTGAGGGTCAGTGACTGTTTGTTGCGTGCCTGCACGAACCACCACAGCGACGTGCCTTCGTACATCTTGCGCCATTTGCGCAGCGGGTCGCCGCCGTCGGGGGACTCGACCTTGATCACCTCGGCACCGAACTCGGCACAGATGCGCGACGCGAACGGGCCAGCGATCAGGGTCCCGAGTTCGATGACTTTCAGGCCGGCGAGGGGTTTGCTGGGCGTAGACATGGGGCATCCGTGGCAACTGGGCAGAGCCGTGGTTTTATCATAGCTCCGAAGCGGCAGATACTGCCGCGGCGCAACGAGGGGCAGGATCGGTTAGACTGTGTGACTTTTCTTTGCGCAAGAAGCCCGTCGACCATGGCCCAGCCGTCCACTACCTACAAATTCGAACTGAATCTGACTGACCTTGATCGCAACGTCTACCAAAGCGTCAAGCAGACCATTGCCCGTCACCCTTCGGAAACCGAAGAGCGTATGGCCGTTCGTCTGTTGGCCTACGCACTCTGGTACAACGAGCAATTGTCGTTTGGTCGTGGTCTGTCGGATGTCGACGAACCGGCGTTGTGGGAAAAGAGCCTGGACGATCGCGTCCTGCACTGGATCGAAGTCGGCCAACCGGATGCCGACCGCCTGACCTGGTGCTCCCGTCGCACCGAGCGCACCAGCCTGCTGGCCTACGGTAGCCTGCGCGTGTGGGAGACCAAGGTGGTGCCTGCGGTCAAGGGCCTGAAGAACCTGAACATCGCTGCAGTGCCGCAGGAGGTGCTGGAAACCCTGGCCACCGACATGCCGCGCAGCATCAAGTGGGACGTGATGATCAGCGAAGGCACGGTGTTCGTCACCGATGACCGTGGCCAGCACGAAGTGCAGCTGGAGTGGCTGCTCGGTGAGCGTGGCTGACCTGACCCTTTCCTGATTGCCGAAGACCCCATGCGTATCGAACCTCGCCCCCTGCCGTCGACCTTGCCCTTGCTGGGTAACCTGCCACCCTTGTTGACCCGTCTGTATGCCGCCCGCGGCGTGCAGACCGAGGCCGAACTGGACAAAAGCCTGGCGCGGCTGTTGCCGTACCAGCAACTCAAAGGTATCGAGGCGGGGGTAGACCTGCTGGTCGAAGCCCTCGACCAGCGCCAGCGTATTCTTATCGTCGGCGACTTCGACGCCGACGGTGCCACTGCCAGCACCGTTGGCGTGTTGGGCCTGCGTTTGCTGGGTGCGGCCCACGTCGATTACCTGGTGCCCAACCGTTTCGAATTCGGCTATGGCCTGACGCCGGAGATCGTCGACGTTGCACTGCAGCGCCAGCCGCAGTTGCTGATCACCGTCGACAACGGCATCTCCAGTGTCGATGGCGTGGCGGCAGCCAAGGCGGCGGGGCTCAAGGTGCTGGTCACCGACCACCACTTGCCGGGTGAACAATTGCCCGACGCCGATGCGATCATCAACCCGAACCAGCCGGGCTGTGACTTCCCGAGCAAGTCGCTGGCCGGGGTCGGGGTGATCTTCTATGTGCTCATGGCCTTGCGCGCACGCCTGCGCAGCCTGGGGCGCTACGACACGCAAGCACAGCCGAACATCGGCGAGCTGCTCGACCTGGTGGCGCTGGGCAGCGTCGCCGACGTGGTGCCGCTGGACGCCAACAACCGCATCCTGGTGCACCAGGGCCTCGAACGCATTCGTGCCGGCCGCGCTCGGCCGGGCCTCAAGGCGATTCTTGAGGTGGCCCGCCGTGATCACCGGCGCATCACCTCCACCGACCTGGGCTTCATTCTGGGCCCGCGCTTGAACGCGGCTGGGCGCTTGGACGACATGAGCCTGGGCATCGAATGCCTGCTGTGCGAAGACGCCGCCCTGGCCCAGGAAATGGCCCAGCAGCTGGACGACCTCAACCAGGACCGCAAGTCTATCGAGCAGGGCATGCAGCGCGAGGCGCTGGCCCAGCTCAAGGACCTGCCCGTCGAATCGATGCCGTACGGCTTGTGCCTGTTCGACGCCGACTGGCACCAGGGCGTGATCGGGATCCTTGCCTCACGCTTGAAGGAACGTTATCACCGGCCGACCATCGCCTTTGCCGATGCCGGCGACGGCATGCTCAAGGGCTCGGCACGTTCGGTGCCGGGTTTTCACATCCGCGATGCGCTGGATGCGGTGGCGGCGCGCCATCCGCAGCTGATCAGCAAATTCGGCGGGCACGCCATGGCCGCCGGGTTGTCGTTGCCTGAAGGCAACTTCCCCGCGTTCGCCGAGGCGTTTGACCAGGAAGTGCGGCGCCAGCTGCGCGAAGAAGACCTCACCGGCCGGCTTCTGTCGGATGGCAGCCTGGCCGTGGAAGAGTTTCACCTCGACCTGGCCAAGGCCCTGCGCCACGCCGGGCCATGGGGGCAGCACTTCCCAGAGCCGTTGTTCCATGGTGTGTTCCAGCTGGTCGAGCAGCGAGTGGTCGGCGAGCGGCACCTGAAAGTGGTGCTCAAGAGCGAATGTGGGTCGGTGAGGCTTGATGGCATTGCCTTCGGCGTCGACCGCGAGGTGTGGCCGAACCCTACCGTGCGTTGGGTGGAGCTGGCGTACAAGCTGGATGTGAACGAGTTTCGCGGTAATGAGAGCGTGCAGTTGATGATTGCCCACATGGAGCCGCGCTGACGGTTTCAAGGTGATTGGCTTGGGTGTTGTGGTGCGGCGGATATCGAGCGCCGCCCGCGCGGCGCTTCGCAGCACAAGGCTGCTCCATTTGTTTCGGGCCAGTCACTTCTGTGAGGTCACCTCTATTCGCCTTGTCTGCCCCGTCGATATCGAAGGGGCATCGCTGTTTTTAATCAATCTCCAGCCATGCACCTAGGGTGCGCGCGCCTATGGCACAGGAATAATTGGCCCGAAACAGATGTGGGAGCAGCCTTGTGCTGCGAAGCGCCGCGCGGGCGGCGCTCGATCTCATAGGCGCTGCAAACCTGTCGGCGTACACCTGGAGGCCTTGCCTCATCAAACCAAACACCCAGCATCCCACCCCAAATCCCATGGAACCTCCCCCCCACCCATTCTGGTCTAGTCTGAAGTTATGACCGGACCTGGGCCAGGGACGTGCAATTGAGTGTCCGGGCCGGATCACCATTGGAGTCCTTGGGAGGTGCCCTCATGAGCCTGCTGCTCGAGCCTTACACCCTGCGTAAGCTGACGTTGCCCAACCGCATCGCGGTCTCGCCGATGTGCCAGTATTCCGCTGTCGATGGCTTGGCCAACGACTGGCATCTTGTCCATTTGGGTAGCCGCGCCGTCGGTGGCGCTGGGCTGGTGATCACTGAAGCCGTGGCGGTTACCGCCGATGGCCGCATTACCGCCGAAGACCTCGGCCTGTGGGACGACGTCCAGATCGCGCCGCTGCAACGCATTACCCGCTTCATTACCGCCCAGGGTGCTGTGCCGGGCATCCAGCTGGCCCACGCCGGGCGCAAGGCCAGCACCCATCGCCCATGGCTGGGCAAGCATGGCAGCGTCAAAATCGAGGACGGTGGTTGGCAGCCGGTGGGGCCGTCGAGAATTGCCTTCGACCCTGAACACACAGCACCGCGTGAGTTAAGCAAGGACGAGATCCAGGAAGTTGTAGCCGCGTTCGTCAAAGCGACCGAACGGGCATTGGACGCAGGCTTCAAAGTGGTCGAAATCCACGCGGCGCATGGCTATTTGCTGCACCAGTTCCTCTCGCCCCTGAGCAACCAGCGCCGCGATGAATATGGTAGTTGTTTCGAAAACCGCATCCGCCTGACCCTGCAGGTAACTGAGGCAGTGCGCAAAGTCTGGCCGCAGGAGCTGCCGCTGTTCGTTCGCGTTTCAGCGACCGACTGGGTCGAAGACGGCTGGAACCCTGACGAAACCGTCGAGCTGGCACGGCGCCTGCGCTCGCTAGGCGTCGACCTTATAGATGTTTCATCCGGCGGCACGTCGGTCAACGCCGAGATCCCGACCGGCCCCGGCTATCAGACCCGCTTCGCCGAGCGCGTGCGCAAAGAGTCGGAAATCGCCACCGGCACCGTGGGCATGATCACCGAGCCGGCCCAGGCCGAGCACATCCTGCGTACCGGCCAGGCCGACGTCATTTTCCTCGCCCGCGAACTGCTGCGCGACCCTTACTGGCCGCTGCATGCCGACGATGACCTGGGCGGCAACAAGGCCACCTGGCCGGCGCAGTATCAACGGGCTACCAGCCGGGCTAACCCGATTCATGAGTCGGATTTGCGGGATTAGACTGAGTGGTTTGCGGGTGTCTGGCTTAGGGTGTGAGGGGTGCTGACATCGAGCGCCGCCCGCGCGGCGCTTCGCAGCACAAGGCTGCTCATTTGTTTCGGGCCAGTCACGCCTGTGCCTGCGCGCGCGACCACCTTGTTTGTACGTCTCGATATCAAGGCGGGCGCCAAGGAGCCGCGCGCCCATGGCGCAGGGATAATTGGCCCGAAACAGATGTAGGAGCAGCCTTGTGCTGCGAAGCGCCGCGCGGGCGGCGCTCGATCTCGAAGGCGCTACAAATCCACTGACAAGCCCCAACTCAATGCTTGATCATCACATGCCGCACACAGGTGTAGTCCTCCAGCCCATACACCGACATATCCTTCCCATACCCCGAATGCTTCTGCCCGCCATGGGGCATTTCGCTGACCAGCATGAAGTGGGTGTTCACCCAGGTGCAGCCGTACTGCAAGCGCGCCGCCAGGCGATGGGCGCGGCCGGTGTCGCGGGTCCACACCGATGACGCCAGGCCGTAGTTGGAATCGTTGGCCCATGCCAGCGCCTGCGTCTCGTCAGTGAAGCGGGTCACCGAGACCACCGGGCCAAATACTTCGTTGCGCACGATCTCGTCATCCTGCAGAGCATCAGCCAGTACGGTTGGCTCGAAGAAGAAGCCGTCGCCCTCAATCGCCTTGCCACCGGTCACCAGGCGAATGTGCGGTTGGGCGATAGCCCGCTCCACAAGACCTGCGACCTTGTCGCGGTGCTGGGCACTGATCAGCGGCCCCAGTTCCGTGTCCTCGGCGTCCTGCAGGCCGGGCTTGAGGCTGGCCACCGCTTCGCCCAGGCGTTGCACGAATTGCTCGTAGATGCCGTCCTGCACATACAGGCGGCAAGCCGCGGTGCAGTCCTGGCCGGCGTTGTAGAAGCCGAACGTGCGGATACCCTCGATGGCGGCGTCGATGTCGGCATCGTCGAACACCAGCACCGGTGCTTTGCCGCCCAGCTCCATGTGCATGCGCTTCACACTGTCGGCGGTGGCGCTGATGATGTGCGCGCCGGTGGGGATCGAACCGGTCAGCGACACCATGCGCACTTTCGGGTGGGTGACCAGCGGCGTGCCGACGGTTTGGCCACGGCCGAAGAGGATGTTGAGCACGCCAGGTGGCAGCAGCCCTTGCGCCAGCTCGCCCAGGCGCAGTGCGGTGAGCGGCGTCAGTTCGGACGGTTTGATCACTACGGTGTTGCCGGCTGCCAGGGCCGGCGCGACTTTCCAGGCCAGCATCATCAGCGGGTAGTTCCACGGCGCGATCGAGGCGACCACGCCCAGTGGGTCGCGGCGGATCATCGAGGTGTGCCCTGGCAAGTATTCGCCGGCCGCCGAGCCGCCCAGGCAGCGCGCCGCCCCGGCGAAAAAGCGGAACACGTCGGCAATCGCCGGGATTTCGTCATTCAGCGCAGCACTGAAGGGCTTGCCGCAGTTCTGCGATTCGAGCCGGGCCAGTTCCTCGCCATGCTGCTCGATGGTGTCGGCCAGCGCCAGCAATGCCAGGGAGCGGTCCTTGGGGCTGGCTTGTGACCAGCCCTCGAACGCCTGGTCGGCGGCACGCACGGCGCTGTCGACCTGCGCTTCGCTGGCTTCGTTGATTTGCGCCAGGGCGCTGCCCGAGGCGGGGTTGAGCACGGTCCAGGCCGGCCCCTCGCCGGCGACCAGGTGACCGTTGATCAGCATCTGCGTTTGCATGGAAGACTCCTCCAGGGTCATTTGCCACTGCCCGCGACGCTTTCGCCGCCGCGGGTCAGGTAATAGGCGCCGAGGATCGGCAGCATGGTCACCAGCATCACCAGCATGGCGACCACATTGGTCACGGGCACGTCGCGCGGGCGGCTGAGCTGGTTGAGCAACCAGATCGGCAGCGTGCGTTCGTGCCCTGCGGTAAAGGTGGTCACGATGATTTCGTCGAACGACAAAGCGAAGGCCAGCATGCCACCTGCCAGCAGTGCCGAGCCGAGGTTGGGCAGGATGATGAAGCGGAAGGTCTGCCAGCCATCCGCGCCCAGGTCCATCGAGGCTTCGATCAGGCTTTGCGAGGTCCGCCGCAGGCGGGCGATGACGTTGTTGTAGACGATCACCACGCAGAAGGTCGCGTGGCCGACCACGATGGTGAACAGGCCAGGTTCGATGCCCAGGCTCTTGAATGCGGAGAGCAGGGCGATACCGGTGATGATGCCGGGCAGGGCAATCGGCAAAATCAGCATCAGCGAGATGCCCTCCTTGCCAAAAAAGCTGCGCCGGTACAGCGCCGCCGAGGCCAGGGTGCCGAGCACCAGAGCAATCAGCGTGGCCAGGCAGGCAACCTGCAGCGACAGCTTGATGGCTTCGAGCACATCCGGGCGAGCGAAGGCCACGCTGAACCACTTCAGGGTGAAGCCCTGGGGCGGGAAGCTGAACGCGGCGTCTTCGGTGTTGAAGGCGTAGAGGACGATGATCAGGATCGGGAAGTGCAGGAACAGCAACCCGCCCCAGGCCGCCAGGCGCAAGCCGGTTGATGCGTTTTCAGAGTGCATCGAATGCCCCCAGGCGCTTGACGATGGACAAGTAGACCGCGATCAGCACGATAGGCACCAAGGTAAACGCGGCGGCCATTGGCATGTTGCCGATCGCCCCTTGTTGGGCATAGACCATGCTGCCGATGAAGTACCCGGGCGGGCCGATCAGCTGCGGCACGATGAAGTCGCCCAGGGTCAGGGAGAAGGTGAAGATCGACCCCGCGGCAATGCCCGGGATCGACAGCGGCAAAATCACCTGCCAGAAGGTTTGCCTGGGCCTGGCCCCCAGGTCCGCCGAAGCTTGCAGCAAGGACGGCGGCAGGCGCTCCAGCGAGGCCTGAATCGGTAGGATCATGAACGGCAGCCAGATGTACACGAACACCATGAAGCGCCCCAGGTGCGAGGTCGACAGGGTACTGCCGCCAACGCCAGGCACTGTCAGCACCGCCTGCAGCAGGCCGTCCAGGTGCAGCACCTGAACGAACCACTGGGCCACGCCGCCCTTGGCCAGCAGCAAGGTCCAGGCGTAAGTCTTGACGATGTAGCTGGCCCACATCGGCATCATCACCGCGATGTAGAAAAATGCCTTGGTCTTGCCGCTGGTGTAGCGCGCCATGTAGTAGGCGATCGGGAAGGCCAGTACCGCGCTGGCCAGCGAGACTGCCACTGCCATGCCCAAGGTGCGCAGGATGATGTCGAAGTTCGATGGGTTGAACAGCGCCGCGAAATTGCCCAGGGTCAGGTCCGGGGTCACCGCCATGGTGAAGTCGTCGAAGGTATAGAACCCCTGCCACAGCAGGTTCAGCAACGAGCCCAGGTAGATCGCCCCGAACCAGGTCAGTGGCGGGATCAACAGCAGCATCAGGTAGAGATTGGGGCGCCGGTACAACAGGTTGGAGAACCTGCGCAGCGGGCTTGGGTTGGCGCGCGGGGCGTTCATCTCAGCGGCCCTCGTCGAGCACGGTTTCCTGCAGCGCCGTCATCGCTTCACGGGGCCAGCGCGCCAGTACCCGCTGGCCGGCCTGCCAGGTTGACGGCTGTGCCTGCCAGCGGTCGTTGGCCTGGCTTACTGTCAGCAGCTGGCCGCTGTCCAACTGCAGCTCGAAGCGGGTCGCGCTGCCTTGATACTGCACGTCGTGCAACAGGCCACTGACTTGCACTTCATGGCTGGCAGCGGCCTGTTCGCCCAGGCGGATATGCTCGGGGCGGATGGAAAACGGCGCGGGGCTGCCATTGAGCTGCTCGGCCAACGCGCCGCGCACCACGTTCGAGGTGCCGACGAACTCGGCGACGAAGGTAGTGGCCGGCTTCATGTACAGGTTGCGCGGGGTGTCGACCTGTTCGATGCGCCCGCGGTTGAACACCGCAACCCGGTCGGACATCGACAGCGCTTCGGTCTGGTCGTGGGTGACGAAGATGAAGGTGATCCCCAGCTGGCGCTGGAGTTTTTTCAGTTCGCCCTGCATTTGCTCGCGCAGCTTCAGGTCCAGTGCACCCAGCGGTTCGTCGAGCAACAGCACCCGTGGGCGGTTGACCAGGGCGCGGGCGAGGGCGACGCGCTGGCGCTGGCCGCCGGACAGCTGCGCCGGTTTGCGCGCACCGTAACCGGCCAGCGCCACCATCGCCAAGGCCTCTTCAGCGCGGGCGTGGCGCTCGGCCTTGGCCACGCCTTTGACCTTGAGGCCGTAGGCGATGTTGTCGCGCACGTTCATGTGCGGGAACAGTGCGTAGTCCTGGAACACGGTGTTGACGTCGCGTTGGTAGGGCGGCACGCCTGCAGCTTCGACGCCATGGATGCGGATCGAGCCAGTGTTGGGTTGTTCGAAGCCTGCGATCAGGCGCAGGCAGGTGGTCTTGCCCGAGCCGGAAGGGCCGAGCATGGAAAAGAACTCGCCATCTTCGATGTCGATGCTGACCTGGTCGACGGCCTTGACCTCGCCGAAGGTGCGTGAAACGTGGGTGAACTGGACGGCTAGGGGCATGGGCGGTACTCAGCTGTGCTTGTAGTGCCTGCACCGGCCCTTTCGCGGGGCAAGCCCGCTCCCACAGGGGCCATAGCGACGCTGCCCTTGTGGCAGCGGGCTCGTCCCGCGAAGGGGCCGGTGCAGGCTCATTCGACCTTAGCGTCCACCCATGATCGCAATATAATCCTGCGTCCACCGGCTGTACGGCACGAACTTGCCCCCCTGTGCCTGCGGGGTCTTCCAGAAGGCAATCTTGTCGAAGTTGTCGAAGCCATTGGTCTTGCACCCTTCGGCGCCCAGCAGTTCGCTGCCGGTGCAGGCCGCAGGCACCGCGGGCAACGAGCCGAACCAGGCCGCCACATCACCTTGCACCTTCGGTTGCAGCGACCAGTCCATCCATTTGTAGGCACAGTTAGGGTGCTTGGCCTCGCTGTGCAGCATGGTGGTGTCGGCCCAGCCCGTGGCGCCTTCTTTCGGAATGGTCGAGGCCACCGGCTGGTTCTCCGCTTTCAGGCCGTTGACCATGTAGCCCCAGGAGCTGGACGCGGCCACGCCTTCGTTCTTCACATCGCTCATCTGCACCGTGGCGTCATGCCAGTAGCGGTGAATCAGCGGCTGCTGCTGGCGCAACAGTTCGAGCACCGCCTTGTACTGGGTCTCGTTCAGTTCGTAGGGGTCCTGGATGCCCAGTTCCGGCTTCGCCGACTTCAGGTACAGCGCCGCATCGGCGATGTAGATCGGCCCGTCGTAGGCTTGTACGCGGCCTTTGTTCGGCTTGCCGTCGGGCAGGTTTTGCGGTTCGAAGACCACGCCCCAGCTGGTCGGCGGCTGCTTGAATACCGTGGTGCTGTACAGCAGCACGTTCGGCCCCCATTGGTACGGGGTGCCGTAGGCTTGCTTGTCGACCACGTACCAGCCGCCGTTTTGCAGGCGCGGGTCGATGTTCTTCCAGTTGGGGATCAGCGCGGTGTTGATCGGCTGTACCCGCTTGCCGGCGATCAGCCGCAGCGACGCGTCGCCCGAGGCGGTGACCAGGTCGTAGCCGCCCTTGGTCATCAGGCTGACCATTTCGTCCGAGGTGGCGGCGGTCTTGACGCTGACCTTGCAGCCGGTTTCCTTTTCAAAGCCGGTGACCCAATCGTAGGCCTTGTCGCTTTCACCGCGCTCGATGTAGCCGGGCCAGGCGACGATATCCAGGCGCCCTTCGCCGGCTCCCAGGGCTTTGAGCGGTTCGGCGGCCTGCAGGCTGGCGCTGGCGAGCAACGCGCCAGTCATGGCGCCGAGCAATGCGGTCTTGTGCGCTGACATGGTGTTCCCTCTTCTTGGAGATCTGGGTCGGGGCAGTCATCAAGCAAGCAGTGGAGCGATTGTTATAAGCGTAGTGCGATTGCGCGAGGTATTGGCGATATCGAGTCTAGTTGGCTTTTTGCTGGCCAATGCAACATCCGGAAGCAAATCCCCCCGTGGCGATCGCGTGGGCAAGGCTTAATCTGGCCATTCTTTTGCGACGTCTGGAGGCACCTGAATGAACACCCGCGGACTGCTCGACCAACTGCTCAAGTCCGGCCAGCAACTGCTCGAAAAACAGGCCGGTAAAGGTGGCTCAGGCAAGCCTGGCACCAGCGCCGGTGGCCTTGGCGGCCTGCTCTCCGGCGTGGGTGGCGGCGCGTTGGGGGCAGGGGCGCTGGGCCTGTTGCTGGGTAGCAAGAAGGCCCGCAAATATGGCGGCAAAGCCCTGACCTACGGTGGCCTGGCTGCGCTCGGGGTGCTGGCCTACAAGGCCTACGGCAACTGGCAGGCGCGCCAGCCGGGGGCAGGGCAGGCGCCCGAGCCGCAAACCCTCGACCGCCTGCCACCGGCCCAGGCCGAGCAGCACAGCCAGGCGGTGCTGCGCGCCCTGGTGGCAGCGGCCAAGTCCGATGGCCATATCGATGAGCGCGAGCGCGCCTTGATTGAAGGCGAGTTCACCCGCCTGGACACCGACCGCGAACTGCAACACTGGCTGCACGATGAGCTGAACAAACCGCTGGACCCGGCCGAAGTGGCGCGTGCTGCGCAAACACCGGAAATGGCCGCCGAGATGTACCTGGCCAGTGTAATGATGGTCGATCAGGAAAACTTCATGGAGCGCGCCTACCTGGACGAACTCGCCCGGCAGCTGCGCCTGGACCCGGCATTGCGCCAGGAACTGGAGAGCCAGGTGCGGCTCGCCGCAGGCCAATAGCAGGCGACTTGGCTTGTCCATCAGGCAAGGATGCCTGAATACCCCGCATTTCAGCCGCAAAAGCGTAGGATGCCTGGGCTATACTTCGGCGATTTTTCCCGCTCGTTGTGAATTCCTGAGGGCTGAATGTGAAGAACTGGACCTTGCGCCAACGGATCCTGGCAAGTTTCGCCGTGATCATCGCCATCATGCTGCTGATGATCGTAGCCGCCTACTCGCGGCTGGTGGCGATCGAAAGTGCCGAGGAGGCAGTGGGGACCGACAGCATCCCCGGGGTCTACTACAGCTCGATGATTCGCAGTGCCTGGGTCGACAGCTACGTCACCAGCCAGCAATTGGTGGGCTTGTCCAACCGCCGCGAAATCACCTCGGCGGACCTGGAACTGTTCAAGAGCTTCGAGGACCGCCTCAAGCAGCACATGGCCAGTTACCAGAACACCATCAAGGACAGCGACGACCAGGCCCGCTTCGACAGCTTCGTGCAGCTGGAACAGAACTACATCAAGATCGTCGGCCAGGTGCTGGACACCTACCGCCAGCGCAACTATGACGAAGCCGAACGGCTGATCATCGAAGTGCTCACCCCGGCGTGGGTCGATGGCCGCAAGCACCTCAACGACGTGATCGAGAACAACCGTGCCTCGGCCGACGCCGCCACCCACGATATCGTCAGCGCCGTCAGCACAGCCAAGGGCAGCATGATGGTTTCGCTGCTGCTGGCAATCGTTGCCGCCGGGATCTGCGGGTTGCTGCTGATGCGCGCCATCAGCGCCCCCATGCAGCGCATCGTCCACGCCCTCGACAGGCTGCGTTCGGGTGACCTGAGCATGCGCCTGAGCCTGGACCGCAAGGACGAGTTCGGCGCCATCGAAAGCGGCTTCAACGAAATGGCCGAGGCGCTGGCCAACCTGGTGTCCCAGGCCCAGCGGTCATCGGTGCAGGTGACCACCTCGGTGACCGAGATCGCCGCCACGTCCAAGCAGCAGCAGGCCACCGCCACCGAGACCGCCGCGACCACCACCGAAATCGGCGCCACCTCGCGGGAAATCGCCGCCACTTCGCGTGACCTGGTACGCACCATGACCGAGGTCACCTCTGCCGCCGATCAGGCCTCCAGCCTGGCCGGCTCCGGCCAGCAAGGCCTGGCCCGCATGGAAGAAACCATGCACCAGGTGATGGGCGCCGCCGACCTGGTCAATGCCAAGCTCGGCATCCTCAACGAAAAGGCCAGCAACATCACCCAGATGGTGGTGACCATCGTCAAGGTGGCCGACCAGACCAACCTGTTGTCGCTCAATGCCGCCATCGAAGCGGAAAAAGCCGGCGAATATGGCCGTGGCTTCGCCGTGGTGGCGACCGAGGTACGCCGCCTGGCTGACCAGACCGCGGTGGCCACCTACGACATCGAGCAGATGGTGCGCGAAATCCAGTCGGCGGTGTCGGCCGGGGTCATGGGCATGGACAAGTTCTCTGAAGAAGTGCGCCGCGGCATGTTCGAGGTGCAGCAAGTGGGCGAGCAGCTCAGCCAGATCATCCATCAGGTGCAGGCCCTGGCGCCGCGTGTGCTGATGGTCAACGAGGGCATGCAGGCCCAGGCCACCGGCGCCGAGCAGATCAACCAGGCGTTGGCCCAGCTGAGCGATGCCAGCACCCAGACGGTCGAGTCGCTGCGCCAGGCCAGTTTTGCCATTGACGAGCTCAGCCAGGTGGCAGCAGGCCTGCGTGGCGGCGTGTCGCGATTCAAAGTCTGACGACCATGAACGACCTGCAATCCCGCGCAGCGCAGGCAAGCGACGCCAAGGGCGCGTTGTACCTGCAGTTTCGCATCGCTGACCAGCGTTTTGCCCTGGACGTGCACGAGGTGATCGAGGTGCTGCCGCGTCGGCCGCTCAAGCCGATTGCCCAAGCGCCGTCGTGGGTCGCGGGCATCCTTGCGCACCGCGGCGCACTGGTGCCGGTGGTCGACCTGTCGGCACTGAGCTTTGGCCAGGCGGCGGCGCAACGCACCAGCACGCGGCTGGTGCTGGTGCGTTACCGGGGCGACCTGCAGCTTGGGCTGATCCTTGAACAGGCCACCGAGACCTTGCGTTGCCGCCCCGAAGAATTCCAGCCGTATGGCTTGGACAACGGCGACGCACCGTACCTGGGGCCCGTGCGCCAGGATGCCCAGGGCCTGGTGCAGCGCATCGCCGTTGATGACCTGCTGACTGATGCCGTGCGTGAGCTGTTGTTTGCCGATGAACGCGGGGCCTCTGCGCCAGGAATGCCGACATGATTGAACAGCGTTTCTTCCGCTATCTGCACGAGCGCATCGGCCTGGACGTGGAGTCGGTAGGTGCGCCGATGGTCGAGCGTGCCTTGCGCCAGCGCTGCAGTGCCGTGAACGCCGTGGACCTGGACGACTACTGGCTGCGCCTGCAGCAGTCGGCGGACGAGCAACAGGCCCTGATCGAGGCGGTCATCGTCCCCGAGACTTGGTTCTTCCGTTATCCAGAATCCTTCACGGCCCTGGTGGGCCTGGCCCATAAGCGCCTGGCAGAACTGGCCGGCGCACGCCCGGTGCGGCTGCTCAGCCTGCCGTGCTCGACCGGCGAGGAACCTTATTCCCTGGCCATGGCGCTGCTCGATGGCGGCATGAGCCCTGGCGCGTTCGTGATCGATGGCATCGACATCAGCCCCCTTTCGGTGGCCAAGGGTGAGCAGGCGGTTTACGGGCGCAATGCGTTTCGCGGCAGCGACCTGGGCTTTCGCGAGCGCTTTTTCGATGCGCTCGGTGACGGCCACCGCTTGCATGATCGCGTGCGTCAGCAAGTCAGCCTGCAAGTGGGCAATGTGCTGGACCCGGCCCTGGCCAGCCGCGATGGCCTGTACGACTTCGTGTTCTGTCGCAATCTGTTGATTTATTTCGACGTGGCCACCCAGCAGCGCGTGTTCGAGGTGCTCAAACGCCTGGCTCATCCGCAGGGTGTGCTGTTTATCGGGCCTGCCGAAGGCAGCTTGCTGGCGCGGCTGGGCATGCGCCCGCTGGGTATCGCTCAATCGTTCGCCTACGTGCGTCAGGAGGGCGCTGTGGCACCGGCCCGCGCACTGCCCGCGCCGCCAGCCAAGCGCGCGCTGCCGCCTTTGCCCCTGCCCGTGTACCCGCCGCCGACGCCGTCATTGGCGCGGCCGTTGCGAGCGCTTCCGTTCACTGCCAAGGCGCCACTGCCAGCGGACAGCAAAGGCGAGAACGAAGCCGAACTGCTGGCCAGTATTGCCCGGCATGCCAACGCGGGCGCCAGTGCGCAGGCGCGTGCCGCCTGCCAGCGCTACTTGAGCCAGTTCGCGCCGACTGCGCAGGTTTACTACTGGCTGGGCTTGCTCAGTGATACCGAAGGCGACGCCGGCCAGGCGCTTACCCACTATCGCAAGGCCCTGTACCTGGAGCCGCAGCACCCCGAAGCCTTGGTGCACCTGGCGGCCTTGCTCGCGGCCCAGGGCGACCTGGCAGGCGCCCAGCGTTTGCAGGCGCGTGCTGCACGGGCGGGACGGGAGCCTGAACGATGAGGGGTGAATCCGCGATGCAACTGCTTGCGCAGGCCGACGAGCGCATCGACGACTGCTGGAACCGCATCGGCGTGCACGGTGACAAACAGTGCCCGCTGCTGGAGCGGCATATTCATTGCCGCAACTGTGACGTGTATGCCGCTGCCGCCACGCGCCTGCTCGACCGTTATGCCCTGCTGCAGGATGACCACGCCGCAGTTGCGCCAGCGGCCGAGGAATCGGTTGGCCGCTCCATGCTGCTGTTCAGGCTCGGCGAAGAATGGCTGGCCTTGGCGACCGCCTGCCTGGCTGAAATCGCCCCCTTGCAGGCGGTGCATTCGCTGCCGCACCAGCGTTCCCGAATGCTGCAGGGCGTTGCCAATGTGCGCGGTGCATTGGTGCCGTGCCTGTCGCTGGCTGACTTGCTGGGTGTGCAGCCGGCTGCTGGGCAGCAACGCAGCGGCCGCGAGATGCCGCGCATGCTGATCCTGGCTGCCGAAGGGGGGCCGGTGGTGATGGCGGTCGAGGAAATCGACGGCATTCACCGGCTTGACCCGACGCTGCTGGGCAGTGGCCAGGACGCTACCCACTTCACCGCGGCGGTGCTGCAGTGGCGCGGCCGCAGTGTGCGGGTGCTGGACGATCAACACTTACTGTCTGCGGTGCAGCGGAGCCTGTCATGACCCCAGAGCAAATGCGCGACGCATCGTTGCTCGAGCTGTTCAGCCTGGAAGCCGAGGCGCAGACCCAGGTACTCAGCGCCGGCCTGATGGCGCTGGAACGCAACCCCACCCAGGCCGACCAGCTGGAGGCCTGCATGCGCGCGGCCCACTCCCTGAAGGGGGCAGCACGTATTGTCGGGGTCGATGCTGGCGTGAGCGTGGCCCACGTGATGGAGGACTGCCTGGTGGCGGCGCAGGAAGGCCGCTTGCGGCTGAGCGCCGAGCATATCGATGCGCTGCTGCAGGGGACCGACCTGTTGATGCGCATCGCCACGCCGGGTGACGCGGGCGCCCAAGCGACACTGCCGGTGTTCCTCGCGCAGATGGCCAGCTTGCTGGACCCGGGCGCGGCACCAGCGTCGCTGCCAATGGCGATGGCCATGCCGTCGCCGACAGCGCCCGTGCCAACCCTGCCTGTCGAGCCCTTGGCGATGGCCCCCGAGCCCATGGACGTGGACGTCGAGCTTGAGCCCGCGCCGCGGCGCAAGGCCGGTAAACGCGCCGGCGAAGGCGCTGAGCGGGTGCTGCGGGTCACGGCCGACCGCCTCAACAGCTTGCTCGACCTGTCCAGCAAGTCGTTGGTCGAGACCCAGCGGCTCAAGCCTTACCTGGCCACCCTGCAGCGCCTCAAGCGCATGCATGGCCAAGGGATGCAGGCACTCGATGGTTTGCGCATGCAACTGGAGGACAGTGGCCAGAGCAGCGAGGTGCTCGAAGCCCTGGCCCAGACCCAGCGCTTGTTGGTCGAGACCCAGCAGATTCTGCAGCAGCAGGCCGCCGACCTCGACGAGTTCGGCTGGCAGGCCAGCCAGCGTGCGCAATTGCTCTATGACACGGCGCTGGCCTGCCGGATGCGGCCCTTTGCCGACGTTCTGGCCGGGCAGAGCCGCATGGTCCGTGACCTTGGCCGGTCTCTGGGCAAGCCGGTGCGCTTGGTCATCGAAGGCGAAAAGACCCAGGTCGACCGCGATGTGCTGGAAAAGCTCGAAGCGCCGCTGACCCACCTGCTGCGTAATGCGGTCGACCATGGCATCGAACTGCCAGAGCGGCGCCTGCTGGCAGGCAAGGCGCAGGAGGGCGTGATTCGCCTGCGTGCCTCGCACCAGGCCGGCATGCTCAGCCTCGAGCTGATCGACGATGGCGCCGGCATCGACCTGGAGCGCCTGCGCAGCGCTATCGTCGAACGGGCCATGTCGCCGGCCGACACCGTGGCTCGGATGAGCGAGGCCGAGCTGATCACGTTCTTGTTCCTGCCCGGCTTCAGCCTGCGCGACAAGGTGACTGAGGTGTCAGGGCGCGGGGTTGGCCTGGACGCCGTGCAACACATGATCCGCGAGCTGCGCGGGTCGATCGAATTGACCCAGCTGGCCGGGCAGGGCTGCCGCTTCCACCTGCAGGTGCCGCTGACGTTGTCGGTGGTGCGCAGCCTGGTGGTGGAAGTGGGCGGCGAAGCCTATGCCTTCCCGCTCGCGCACATCGAACGCACGCTGGAGGTGACGGCCGAGCAGATCGTGCAGATCGAAGGGCGTCAGCATTTTTGGCATGAAGGGCGGCACATCGGCCTGGTGGCGGCCAGCCAGTTGCTCAATCGCCCGGCAGGGCAAACCGAGGAAAGCAGCCTGCGGGTGGTGGTGATTCGAGAGCGCGAGCAACTCTACGGGGTAGCCGTGGAACGCTTGATCGGGGAGCGGGTGCTGGTGGTGATGCCCCTAGATCCGCGCCTGGGCAAGGTCCAGGACATCTCCTCCGGGGCATTGCTCGACGATGGCTCGGTGGTGCTGATCGTCGACGTCGAAGACCTGCTGCGTTCGGTGGAAAAACTGCTCAGTACCGGCAGCCTGGAGCGCATCGAGCGGGGCAACAGTGGCACCCGCGGCCTGGCGCGCAAGCGCATCCTGGTGGTCGACGACTCGCTCACCGTGCGCGAACTGCAGCGCAAACTGTTGGGTAACCGCGGTTACGAAGTGGCTGTGGCGGTGGATGGCATGGACGGCTGGAATGCCCTGCGCGGCGAAGACTTCGACTTGCTGATCACCGACATCGACATGCCGCGCATGGATGGCATCGAACTGGTCACCCTGGTACGCCGGGACCAGCGCCTGCAATCGCTGCCGGTGATGGTGGTGTCGTACAAGGACCGTGAGGAAGACCGGCGGCGTGGCCTGGACGCTGGCGCCGACTACTATTTGGCAAAGGCCAGTTTCCACGACGATGCGTTGCTGGATGCTGTGGTGGAGCTGATTGGAGGTGCTCAGGGATGAAGATCGCCATCGTCAACGATATGCCCATGGCGGTGGAGGCGTTGCGCCGGGCGCTGGCCTTCGAGCCCGCGCACCAGGTGATCTGGGTGGCGGGCAACGGCGCCGAGGCGGTGCAGCGGTGCGCCGAGCAGCAGCCAGACCTGATCCTCATGGACTTGATCATGCCGGTGATGGATGGGGTAGAGGCGACGCGGCGGATCATGGCCGAAACCCCCTGCGCCATCGTCATCGTCACGGTCGACCGCAAGCAGAACGTGCACCGGGTGTTCGAGGCCATGGGCCATGGCGCGCTGGATGTGGTCGATACCCCGGCCTTGGGCGCGGGCGATGCCCGTGAGGCGGCGGCGCCACTGCTGCGCAAGATCCTCAACATCGGCTGGCTGATAGGCCAGCAGCGCACGCCGGCCGCGCGCCCGGTTGCCACGCCATTGCGCGAGGCATCCCAGCGTCGTGGCTTGGTGGCAATCGGTTCGTCGGCCGGCGGCCCGGCCGCCCTTGAGGTGCTGCTCAAGGGCTTGCCGCCGGCATTCCCGGCGGCCATCGTGCTGGTCCAGCACGTCGACCAGGTATTCGCCGCAGGCATGGCCGAATGGCTCAGCAGCGCTGCCGGCCTGCCGGTGCGCCTGGCCCGTGAGGGCGAGCCGCCGCAGCCGGGGCAAGTCTTGCTGGCGGGCACCAACCACCATATCCGCCTGCTGCAAAATGGTCAGCTGGCCTACACTGCCGAACCCGTCAACGAAATCTACCGGCCTTCGATCGATGTGTTCTTCGAGAGCGTGGCACGCTACTGGAGCGGCGATGCGGTGGGTGTGCTGCTCACCGGCATGGGCCGCGACGGTGCCCAGGGCCTCAAACAGATGCGCCAGCAGGGCTTCCTGACCATCGCCCAGGACCAGGCCAGCAGTGCCGTATACGGCATGCCCAAGGCCGCCGCGGCGATTGACGCGGCGGTGGAAATCCGCCCGCTGGAGCGAATCGCCGGGCGATTGATGGAATTCTTTGCAAAATGACGATATGTAATGAATCACGCCGCCTGGTCGGCGGTGATCAGGTGAATAGGCATGAATGATCTACCGATCGAAGGTTTCGCGACCACCAACGAGAACTCGGCGATGGTGCTGTTGGTCGACGATCAGGCAATGATCGGCGAGGCGGTGCGTCGTGGCCTGGCCCATGAAGACAACATCGACTTCCATTTCTGCGCCGACCCGCACCAGGCCGTGGCCCAGGCCATGCGCATCAAGCCGACGGTGATCCTGCAGGACCTGATCATGCCGGGCCTGGATGGGCTGACGCTGGTGCGTGAGTACCGCAACAACCCGGCTACCCAGGATATCCCGATCATCGTCCTGTCGACCAAGGAAGACCCGCTGGTGAAGAGCGCGGCGTTTGCTGCGGGGGCCAACGACTACCTGGTCAAGTTGCCGGACAACATCGAACTGGTGGCGCGCATTCGCTACCACTCGCGTTCCTACCTGACGTTGCTCCAGCGTGACGAGGCGTACCGCGCCCTACGGGTCAGCCAGCAGCAGTTGCTCGATTCCAACCTGATGCTGCAGCGGTTGATGAACTCCGATGGCCTGACCGGGCTGTCCAACCGGCGGCACTTCGACGAATACCTGGAGCTGGAATGGCGCCGGGCCATGCGTGAGCAGCAGCAGTTGTCGTTGTTGATGATCGATGTGGACTACTTCAAGGCCTACAACGACAGTTTCGGGCATTTGGCGGGTGATGAGGCGTTGCGCCAAGTGGCTGAAGCGATCCGTGGCTCGTGCTCGCGGCCGACTGATCTGCCGGCGCGTTATGGCGGCGAGGAGTTTGCCTTGGTGTTGCCCAATACGTCCCCAGGCGGGGCGCGGCTGATTGCCGAGAAACTGCGCCAGACGGTGTTGGCATTGGGCATACCGCACACGGCGCCAGCGGCGGATTCGCGGTTGACGGTGAGCATTGGCCTGGCGACCCAGACACCGGCGGTGGGCGGGCATTGCCGGCAGTTGATTTCGGCGGCGGACAAGGGGCTGTACCTGGCCAAGAATGGGGGGCGTAACCAGGTGGGTATCGCTTGAGGTTGCGGCTGCGGCGTAGTGCGTCGTAGTTCCGGGTGCAGGGTACCGCCCGGCGGGTCTGCCGCCATGCGTTGGACTCGGTTATACTCGCAGGCTTTTCACCGAATTCGCACGAGAGCCGTCGCCCATGGAAATCCAACCGATCCTGAACACCATCAAGGACCTCACCGAGCGTTCCCAGTCAATTCGGGGGTATCTTTGACTACGATCAAAAGCATGACCGCCTGATCGAAGTCAACCGCGAGCTGGAAGACCCGGCCGTCTGGAACAAGCCTGAGTATGCCCAGGCCCTGGGCCGCGAACGTGCCATGCTGGCACAGGTCGTCGAGACGTTGGACAAGATGGCCAACGGCCTGGCCGACTGCAAGGACCTGCTCGACATGGCCGTCGAGGAAGAGGACGAAAGCGCCGTCGGCGACGTCGTGACCGAGCTGGAAGGCCTGGAAGAAAAACTGGCCCAGCTTGAGTTCCGTCGCATGTTCAGCGGCGAGATGGACATGAACAACGCCTACCTGGACATCCAGGCCGGCTCCGGCGGTACCGAAGCACAGGACTGGGCCAACATCCTGCTGCGCATGTACCTGCGCTGGGCCGACAAGCGCGGTTTCGACGCCACCATCATCGAGCTCTCCGAAGGTGAAGTCGCCGGCATCAAGGGCGCCACCGTGCACATCAAGGGCGAATATGCCTTCGGCTGGTTGCGCACCGAAATCGGCGTGCACCGCCTGGTTCGCAAGAGCCCGTTCGACTCCGGCGCCCGTCGCCACACCTCGTTCTCGGCGGTATTCGTGTCGCCCGAGATCGACGACAAGGTCGAAATCGACATCAACCCGTCCGACCTGCGCGTCGACACCTACCGCTCCTCAGGCGCCGGTGGTCAGCACGTAAACACCACCGACTCCGCGGTGCGTATTACCCACGTGCCGACCAACACCGTGGTGGCTTGCCAGAACGAACGCTCCCAGCACGCCAACAAAGACACCGCCATGAAAATGCTGCGGGCCAAGTTGTACGAGCTGGAGATGCAGAAGCGCAACGCCGCTTCCCAGGCGCTGGAAGACAGCAAGTCGGACATCGGTTGGGGCCACCAGATCCGCTCCTACGTACTGGATGACTCGCGCATCAAGGACTTGCGGACCGGCGTTGAGCGCAGCGACTGCCAGAAGGTGCTGGACGGCGACCTCGACCAGTACCTGGAAGCGAGCCTCAAGCAAGGGCTGTAAGCCGCACACCACTGCCGCGATGCCTGGCTACCCGCCGGCATCGCGTGCCCTGCCCGAAAAGGGCAACGAATACCTGATGGAAAGAATGACGACATGAGCGACCTCAATAGCGCACCGCAAGACCTGCAACAGGAAGAAAACGCCCTGATCGCCCTGCGCAAGGAAAAACTTGCCGCAGAGCGCGCCAAGGGCAATGCCTTCCCCAATGACTTCCGTCGCGACAGCTACTGCAACGACCTGCAGAAGCAGTACGCCGACAAGACCAAGGAAGAACTGGAAGCTGCAGCGATTCCGGTCAAGGTTGCCGGGCGCATCATGCTCAACCGTGGCTCGTTCATGGTCATCCAGGACATGACTGGCCGCATCCAGGTCTACGTCAACCGCAAGACCCTGCCGGAAGAAACCCTGGCCGCCGTCAAGACCTGGGACCTGGGCGACATCATCAGCGCCGAGGGCACCCTGGCCCGCTCCGGCAAAGGTGACCTGTACGTCGAAATGACCAACGTGCGCCTGCTGACCAAGTCGCTGCGCCCGCTGCCCGACAAGCACCATGGCCTGACCGACACCGAGCAGCGCTACCGTCAGCGTTACGTCGACCTGATGGTCAACGAAGAAACCCGCCACACCTTCCGTGTTCGCTCGCAGGTGATTTCGCACATCCGCAAATTCCTGATCGAGCGCGACTTCCTCGAAGTCGAGACGCCGATGCTGCAGACCATCCCTGGCGGCGCAGCGGCCAAGCCGTTCGAAACCCACCACAACGCCTTGGACATGGCCATGTTCCTGCGCATCGCGCCGGAGCTGTACCTCAAGCGTCTGGTAGTCGGTGGTTTCGAGAAAGTTTTCGAGATCAACCGCAACTTCCGTAACGAAGGCGTTTCGACCCGGCACAACCCCGAGTTCACCATGCTCGAGTTCTACCAGGCCTACGCTGACTACACCGACAACATGGACCTCACCGAAGAGCTGTTCCGCGAGTTGGCGCAGCTGGTGCTGGGCAGCACCGACGTGCCGTACGGCGACAAGGTGTTCCACTTCGGCGAGCCGTTCGTGCGCCTGTCGGTGTTCGACTCGATCCTCAAGTACAACCCTGAGCTGACCGCTGCCGACCTGCAAGACGTCGACCGTGCCCGTGACATCGCCAAAAAGGCCGGTGCCAAGGTGCTGGGTCACGAAGGCCTGGGCAAGCTGCAAGTGATGATTTTCGAAGAGTTGGTCGAGCACAAGCTGGAGCAGCCGCACTTCATCACCGAGTACCCGTTCGAAGTGTCGCCGCTGGCCCGTCGCAACGACGACAACCCGGCCGTGACCGACCGCTTCGAGCTGTTCATCGGTGGCCGCGAAATCGCCAACGCCTACTCCGAGCTGAACGATGCCGAAGACCAGGCTGAGCGCTTCCTGGCCCAGGTGGCCGAGAAGGATGCCGGTGACGACGAAGCCATGCACTACGATGCCGACTTCGTCCGCGCCCTGGAATACGGCATGCCGCCAACCGCCGGTGAAGGCATCGGCATCGACCGCCTGGTGATGCTGCTGACCAACTCGCCGTCGATTCGCGATGTGATCCTGTTCCCACATATGCGTCCGCAGGCCTGAGTGATCTGAGAAAGCCGCCTCTAGGGGCGGCTTTTTCTTGCCTGAAGCCTTATGTTGTCTGCACCGGCCCCTTCGCGGGCAAGCCCGCTCCCACAGGAATTGCGCGCGGTACGATCCCTGTGGGAGCGGGCTTGCCCGCGAAAGGGCCGGTACTGACAACCCCTGTTCATGAGGTACCCCCGTGACCCCCGCAATCGCTGAGCAAGGCGCCGCCGGCATCGCCACCGCCGTCGCTGAAAGTGTGCAGTACCAGGGCCGCAAGACCGCCCGCCAAGGCAGCGAGCAGCGCCGCCAGCTGATCCTCGACGCCGCCATGCGCATCGTCGTGCGCGATGGTGTGCGCGGTGTGCGCCACCGTGCCGTGGCCGCCGAGGCGGGTGTGCCGTTGTCGGCCACCACCTATTACTTCAAGGACATCGAGGACCTGCTCACCGATACCTTCGCCCAGTACGTCGAGCGCAGCGCCGCCTACATGGCCAAGCTCTGGGCCAACACCGAGGTGGTGCTGCGCCAGATGCTCGCCCAGGGCGATGGCAGCCCGCAGGCGCGGGCGCGTCTGGCTGACGAAGTGGCAAGCATGACCGCTGACTATGTGTCGCGTCAGTTGCTTAACCGGCGCGACTTTCTGATGGCCGAGCAGGCCTTCCGTCAGGAGGCGCTGCTGTGCCCGCGTTTGGCCGAGCTGGTGTGCGCCCACGACCAGATTCTGCTGCACGGCACCCGGCAATTGCTGCAGGTGGTCGGCTCACGGCAACCGGAACAAGACGCCCAAATGTTGACGGCGATTATCGAGCAGATGGAATATCAGGGCCTGCTCAAGGATGCGAACGCGCAAGCCGATGGGCAGATGCTCGCTATGCTTACCCGTTACCTGCACCTGGTGTTGGCATCGGCTTGAGCTGAGACCTTATTTTCAAGGAGAACCTGATGAAAGCCTGGCGTGTGGTGCTGTTGACGCTGTCATTCCTGCTGCTGGGCGGTTGTCTGGTGACCTTCCATGAGCCCTTGCCGAGCAACCAGGCCGCGCCCAAGGCCCTGCTCGGCAAGTGGAGCAGCAAGGACGCCTGGGGCGAACCGCTGAAGCTGTCGATCAGCCGCAGTGGCGGCGATGCCTACAAAGCGGTGGCCACGGCCAAGGGCAAAGCCCCCGAAGAGTACGTCTTCACCGTCTCGCGCCACGGCAACCGCTGGTACCTCTCGGCCGGTGTGCCCAAGCGCCTGGGTGGCAATTTCCTGATTGGCGGTTTTGAAGTCGTCGATGGCAAGGAACTGGTGGTGTACAACCTGGATGTCGAGCAGGTGCAGCAGGCCGTGAAAAACAAAGAGCTGACCGGGCGCAACACCGAAGTGCCGGAAGACAACGGCGAGGGCGTGCTCATCGACAGCCCCTCGGCGCGGGTGCTGGCCTACCTGGACGACCCGGCCAACTCCGACCTGTTCGTCGAGGTGGCACGCTTCCAGCGCTCCGGCAAGTAATGACCTCTGCCGTGCTTTTCAGGGTTTGAAACTGCAATGCGATCCCGGTAGGAGCAGCCTTGTGCTGCGAAAGGGCCGGTAAGACAACAGATATTTGTTGCCGATAAAGGCCTCTTCGCAGCACAAGGCTGCTCCTACAGGGACCGAGGCCGAGGCAGATAAGGAGTCCCCGGTGGACGAGTACCAGCAGACCATACGCGCGCTGTCAGACCGCATCGTTGCGGCGCAGACCCCCATCCGCGTACTCGATGCGGTGAAATGGGACGACAACATCCGCCACGGCTTCCTCAAGGCCAAGGGCAAAGAGCCACCCGCGGTAGACCGCGCCTATTACCAGTCGCGGCCGCTGTCGTTCGACTCCAGCGCGGTCAAGGCCGAATTCCAGAACATCGAACGTGACATCACCCGCCGGCTCGGGCAGTTCAACCCGGTCGGGCAGATCATGCGGCGCATGTGCAAGGAATACCGCATGGTGGTGCGCATGCTCGAGGCACGCGGCACCGAGGACTTCGGGCTGATCTCGCAGGAGCTGTACGGCGCGGCGTCCGACGCCTTCCACGCCGGTGACCCAACCCTGGCCGACTTGGGCCTGATGCTGTCGGACTACCTGAACAACATCGATGGCCGCGGCGACCTCAAGGACGAGCCAAAGAACCTCACCGCCAAAGAGGCCGTGGACATCCTCCAGCGCCGCCTGAACAAGGTGTTCGGCGAGGCCGAAGAAACCATCCGCGTGTTCGAATCCGACGGTATCGTCGCCGATGCGGCGGCCGGTGCCGACTACATCAAGGTACGTGCCGATGCCATGTTCAACAGCCGCGACGTGCGTGCGCTGGAGGTGCATGAAGGCCTGGTGCATGTGGGGACTACGCTGAACGGCCTCAACCAGCCGATCTGCACCTTCCTGGCCAAGGGCCCACCCTCATCGACGGTGACCCAGGAGGGGCTGGCGATTCTCATGGAGGTGATTGCCTTCGCCTCTTACCCCAGCCGGCTGCGCAAGCTCACCAACCGTACACGCGCCATCCACATGGTCGAGGAGGGCGCCGACTTCCTCCAGGTGTTCGAGTTTTTCCGTGCCCAGGGCTTTGAGATGGCGCAGAGCTACAGCAACGCCAGCCGAGTGTTCCGCGGCTCGGTGCCCAATGGCTTGCCATTCACCAAGGACTTGTCCTACCTCAAGGGCTTCATCATGGTTTACAACTACATTCAGTTGGCCGTGAAGAAGGGCAAGCTCGAGCAGATCCCGCTGCTGTTCTGCGGCAAGACCACGCTGGAAGACATGCGCACCTTGCGCCAACTGGTCGAGGAGGGGCTGGTTGAACCGCCCAAGTACTTGCCCGAACAGTTCCGTGACCTCAACGCACTGTCGGCCTGGATGTGCTTCTCCAACTTCCTCAACCACCTGAGCCTGGATCGCATTGAAGCCGACTACGCGAACATTCTCTGAACGCTGCCGCCTGCTGGCCCTTGGCGTGCTCCTGCTGGGCCTGAGCGGTTGCAGCAGCCTGCTGTTCTACCCCGAGCACGGTCAACCGTTCACCCCGGAGCGGGCCAAGCTCGACTACCGTGACGTCAGCCTGACCACTTCGGATGGCGTACGCCTGCATGGCTGGTGGCTACCGGCCAAGGCCGGGGTCGAGGTCAAGGGCACCGTGTTGCACCTGCACGGCAACGGCGGCAACCTGGCCGGCCATCTGGGCGGCAGCTACTGGCTGCCGGAGCAGGGCTACCAGGTGCTGATGGTCGATTACCGGGGCTATGGGTTGTCCCAAGGCAAACCGAGTTTGCCCGAGGTCTATGAAGACCTCGCGGCGGCCATGGCCTGGCTGGACAAGGCGCCCGAGGTCAAGGGCAAGCCGGTGGTGCTGCTGGGGCAGAGCCTGGGCGGCGCCATGGCCATTCATTACCTGGCGGCCCACCCCGAGCAGCGCCAGCGCTTCAGCGCGCTGGTGTTCGATGGCGTGCCAGCCAGCTACCGTGCGGTCGGGCGGTTTGCCTTGAGCACTTCATGGATGACCTGGCCGCTGCAGGTGCCGCTGTCGTGGCTGGTGCCGGACGGCGACAGCGCGATCCGTTCGATCGAGCGCCTGGACAGCCCGCCGAAGCTGTTCTTCCACAGCATCGACGACCACCTGGTGCCGCTGGATAACGGCATCCGCCTGTACCAGCACGCGCCGCCGCCGCGGGTATTGCAGCTGACCCGAGGGGGCCATGTACAAACGTTCGCCGACCCAGTGTGGCGCCAGGTGATGCTGCGCTTCCTCGACGACCCGAGTCATTTCAACGGCCTGCGGCGGCTTGCCGAAGTGCCCAATTACCCTGACGAGAAGAACAAGCAATGAGTGAAGAACGCAACGCCATCCCGCTGATCCTGACCGGCGTCGGCAGCATCATCGTGACGGTGGGGGCTTTGTGGTACTACGGTTACCTGCATTTCGCCAAGCCTGAAGATGCCCTGTTGCTGCAGGATTTCACCATGCTCAAGACCCTGCCGGGCGAAGACTACAAAGCCTCCCTCGACCCTGCACCCCAGGTGGCCCAGTGCGTGGACGGTGTGCTGGTGTTGTTCGATACCCAACAGAAAGGCCTGACCGGCGTGTTGGTCGATAACCGCAAACGTGCGGTGCGCTGCATGGGGGAGGAGACGCCGCAGCAGGTGCAGTGAGGGTGTGTGGCTGGAGGGCTATGCCATGGCGTAGATCGAGCGCCGCCCGCGCGGCGCTTCGCAGCACAAGGCTGCTCCTACATCTGTTTCGGGCCAGTGAGGCCTGTGATATCTGCGCGCGACCGCCTTAGGAATAATTGGCCCGAAAAAATGTAGGAGCAGCCTTGTGCTGCGAAGCGCCGCGCGGGCGGCGCTCAAGATACGCCACAGCGTAGCCTTACAGCCATGCACTTCTCGCCCAATAAAAAGCCCCGCTTAGACAGCGGGGCTTTTCGTTCTACCTGCCAGCCTTACTGCGCCTGGCTTACCGAGCGCGGTGCCACCGGCTGGTTGTCATTGGAGATGGTCACCTCCACGCGACGGTTCTGCGCACGGCCCGAGTTGCTGCCGTTGTCAGCCACCGGGTACTCCTTGCCGTAACCCTGGGCGACGATTCGCGCTGGGTCTACGCCAGCACGGATCAGCGCCATGCGCACGGCGCCGGCGCGACGCTCGGAGAGGCTCTGGTTGTAGTTGGCCGAGCCGACGCTGTCGGTGTAGCCCTCTACGATGACCTTGCGCTCCGGGTTTTCCTGGAGGAACTGGGCCAGCTTGGTCACGTTGGGGTAGGCATTGCTCTTGAGTACGGCCTTGTTGAAGTCGAACAGCACGTCGCCGAAGGTGACCAGCGTACCGCGGTCGGTCTGCTTGGCATTGAGGCTGTCCTGCAGCTTGGCGATCTGTGCGTCGCGGGCATCCAGCTTGGCCTGGGCGCGCTGGGCGGAGGCGTTTTTCAGTTCGCCTTCAGCCGTACGCAGGGCAATGGTCTGCTTGGCAACTTCGACACGCTGGTTGGTCAGGTAGGCGAGCTGGTCGACCTTTTTCTGGTCCTCGCGGTCCATGTAGGCCTTGTCAGCTTTGTTCAGCCAATCCTGAGCATCTTTGGTTTCCAGCGCCGCGACTTTGCTCGACTGTGGGTCGCTCTGCAGCGCAGAGAAGTTGGTGCGGGCCGATTCAAGGTTGGCGTTCGGGTCGTGCGAGCAGGCTGCAAGACCGACGCTCAGGGCCAGCAGGGCGGGAATCATGACGTGTTTGCGCATAGTGTTCATCCTTTGATCGAGTGCGAAGGCTAAGGGTGGCGGGGCAGGGCTCACTGAGCGCTGCGCAGGCCTTCCTCACGTACGTCCTGAACGCCCTGGCGGGCATCCTGCACGGCCTTCTGGGCCTTGGCCGCCTGAGCCTTGCGTTCGGCGAGGCGGGCATCCCATTCGGCTTGTTCGGCCAGACGCTTGGCGTCGTCGTACTTCTTGTCGTGCATGGCGATTTCGGCTTGCTTGAACTTGTCCTGCGCCGCTTTCATTTCCACCGCGGCGAACTCGGTGCCGCCGGCACTGACCGCAGAGTTCACGGCAGACTGGGTAACGGCATACTGCTCGGTGGGCGGGTTGCCCGCACAGCCGGCCAGGACCAGGCTACTGCCCAGGGCCAGCGCGGCCAGCTTGAACCCGCGCACATGAGTGGATGACGGTTTGAAAGTGCGGGTCTTCATGGTGGTCAGCTCCATTGGATCACTCCTGATAACGACGATGTCCGTAGCAGTCCATCGCTGAATCCCTGACAGTTACCGTGCGCTTCAGCTGAACGGTGCACGAGGGCAGTGTGCAGGGTTTTAGCGTGATGGCTATTTGCTCGGACTCGGCCGTTTTTCGATTAGTTCAGAAAAAAATCCCGTAATCGGGCAAAGTTTTCTGACTGATTGGTCAGTGAGTTTTGTGCGGAACTTTCACGCTCAGGCGGGGTATTCCGGGCCTTGCAGGCCCGGAACAGTGTGCATCGTGGCTATTTTTCGCTGTCGTCAGCGGTGCTGCTCAGCTCATGCAAGTGGTGCCTGGACAACGACAGAAAACGCGGGGTAGGGCCGACATCTTCGAACAAAGGGTCGCCTTCTTCATCGGTGGCGATCACCTGGCTCCCCTTTACATAGGGGAAGCTGGCCTCGATTTCCTCGAGGGCCGCCGCCACCAATTCGCCGAGCAGTTCTTCGGCGGTGCGCTTGGGGTACATGTCGATCAGCGCGGCCAGGCGCGCCTCGGACTCCAGGTCCAGATGCAGCACATGGCCGGTACGGCTGAGGGTGCCTGCGGCATTCTGTTCCCAGTGCTGGGCGAGTTCACGGATTTTCATGATGACCTCTGTCAACGCCTCGAAAGGCTGCATTGCATCGGAGTGCTCTGCTTGCACTTTAGTTTGCTTTGCCGATCACGGCTTGCCCTTAGGCTTGCTATCGGCGCGCGGCTGGGGGCACTCTTGGCCCAGTGCTGTTTCCTGAACGAGTGCGCCAAGGCTGCGCTACAGAGAGGGCCAATGACCGATATCGATGTGCGTTTGCGTGAAGATGTCCATGTGTTGGGGGAGTTGCTCGGCGACACCATTCGTCAGCAGCACGGCGAGGCGTTCCTGCAGAAGATCGAGGGCATCCGCCACAGCGCCAAGGCCGACCGCCGGGTGGCTGGCGAGCAACTGAGCTCGACCCTTGGGGACCTGGCTGACGACGATTTGCTGCCGGTAGCAAGGGCGTTCAACCAGTTTCTCAACCTGGCCAACATGGCCGAGCAGTACCAGTTGATCCGACGCCGCGACGCCGACCAGCCAGAGCCCTTCGAGGCACGCGTGCTGCCTGAGCTGCTGGCCCGCCTGAAGCAGGCCGGGCATGGCAACGACGCCCTGGCCCGGCAACTGGCCAAGCTAGACATTCAGCTGGTACTGACCGCGCATCCCACCGAAGTGGCGCGGCGCACCTTGATCCAGAAGTACGACGCCATCGCCGGCCAGTTGGCCGCCCAGGACCATCGCGACCTGACCCCCGCCGAACGTCAGCAGGTACGTGAGCGCCTGCGCCGGCTGATCGCCGAAGCCTGGCACACCGAAGAAATCCGCCGCACCCGGCCGACCCCCGTGGACGAGGCCAAGTGGGGCTTCGCGGTGATCGAGCATTCGCTGTGGCAGGCCATCCCCAACCACCTGCGCAAGGTCGACAAGGCGCTGCACGACGCCACGGGGCTGCGCCTGCCGCTGGAGGCCGCACCTATCCGTTTCGCCTCGTGGATGGGCGGCGACCGTGACGGCAACCCCAATGTCACGGCGGCGGTAACCCGTGAAGTGCTGTTGCTGGCACGTTGGATGGCCGCCGATTTGTTCCTGCGTGATATCGATGCCTTGGCCGCCGAGCTGTCCATGCAACACGCCAGCAGCGCGCTGCGGGAGCATGTCGGCGACAGTGCCGAGCCCTACCGCGCAATCCTCAAGCAACTGCGCGACCGCCTGCGTGCGACCCGCGCCTGGGCGCATGCCGCCTTGGGCAGCAGCACGCCCGCCGGTGCCGATGTACTGGTCGACAACCGCGACCTGATCGCGCCGCTGGAGCTGTGCTACCAGTCGCTGCACGAATGCGGCATGGGTGTGATTGCCGAAGGGCCACTGCTCGACTGCCTGCGCCGTGCCGTGACCTTTGGCCTGTACCTGGGGCGCCTGGATGTGCGCCAGGATGCCGCCCGCCACCGTGACGCGCTGACCGAGATCACCGATTACCTGGGCTTGGGGCGCTATGCCGACTGGGATGAAGAGCAGCGCATCGTCTTCCTCCTGGCCGAACTGAAAAACCGCCGGCCATTATTGCCTGCGCATTTCCAGCCCCAGGCGGAAACCGCCGAGGTGCTGGCCACCTGCCGGGAAATTGCCGCTGCCCCGGCCGCCTCGCTGGGCTCCTATGTCATTTCCATGGCCGGCGCCGCTTCAGATGTGCTGGCCGTGCAGTTGCTGCTCAAGGAAGCCGGGCTGACCCGCCCGATGCGTGTGGTGCCACTGTTCGAAACCCTGGCCGACCTGGACAACGCCGGCCCGGTGATGCAGCGCCTGCTGGGCCTGCCTGGCTATCGCGCCGGCCTGCGCGGGCCGCAGGAAGTGATGATCGGCTATTCCGATTCGGCCAAGGACGCCGGCACTACGGCGGCCGCCTGGGCGCAGTACCGGGCGCAGGAAAACCTGGTGCGCATCTGCCGCGAGCATCAAGTGGAACTGCTGTTGTTCCATGGCCGTGGCGGCACCGTTGGCCGTGGCGGCGGCCCGGCCCACGCGGCGATTCTGTCGCAGCCGCCGGGTTCGGTAGCCGGGCGATTCCGCACCACCGAGCAGGGCGAGATGATCCGCTTCAAGTTCGGTTTGCCCGGTATCGCCGAACAGAACCTCAACCTGTACCTGGCGGCCGTGCTCGAGGCCACCTTGTTGCCGCCACCCCCACCGCAGCCGGCCTGGCGTGAGGTCATGGACCAATTGGCCGCCGATGGCGTGCAGGCCTACCGCAGCGTGGTGCGCGACAACCCCGATTTCGTCGAGTACTTCCGCCAGTCGACGCCTGAGCAGGAGTTGGGCCGCCTGCCGTTGGGCAGCCGGCCGGCCAAGCGACGCGCGGGCGGCATCGAGAGCCTGCGGGCTATCCCGTGGATCTTCGGCTGGACCCAGACGCGCCTGATGCTGCCTGCCTGGCTGGGCTGGGAAACGGCCTTGAGCAATGCCTTGCAACGCGGCCAGGGCGAGTTGCTGGCGCAAATGCGTGAGCAATGGCCGTTCTTCCGTACCCGTATCGACATGCTGGAAATGGTGCTGGCCAAGGCCGATGCGCAAATCGCCGAGGCCTACGACGAACGTCTAGTGCAACCGGAGTTGCTTCCTTTAGGTGTGCACCTGCGCGACCTATTGTCGCAGTCCTGCCAGGTGGTGCTGGGCCTGACCGGGCAGCCGGTGCTACTGGCGCACAGCCCAGAGACCCTGGAATTCATCAGCTTGCGCAACACCTACCTGGACCCGCTGCACCGCCTTCAGGCCGAGTTGCTGGCGCGCTCGCGCGGCCGCGAAGCCGCTCTGGACAGCCCGTTGGAGCAGGCCTTGCTGGTCACCGTGGCGGGCATTGCAGCAGGCCTGCGCAATACCGGCTGAGGTAACGCGCGGCACGCCAGGCAAGGGTGCACCTTTAGCGGCAATAAAGGGCGAGGAGGGCGGTTGCGCCGAGCGCAACCGCCTACCGGGCAGTGCGCAAGTGGCGCATTCCTGCAACTTTGGGACGCTTGTCTGGCTGCCGGGCGCTGTGTATCTTGAGCAGCCTTCTGACCGATTTATGGTCATACCCGATTTTCCGGACTTGGCCCTGGTTGCCGAATCCATTGAATTTCATAAAAAAATTTGAGGAGCACGAGATGCGCGTAATTCTGCTGGGAGCTCCCGGGGCCGGTAAAGGTACTCAGGCAAAATTCATCACCGAGAAGTTCGGTATCCCCCAGATCTCCACCGGTGACATGCTGCGTGCCGCCGTCAAGGCCGGCACCCCGCTGGGCCTGGAACTGAAAAAAGTCATGGATGCCGGCCAACTGGTTTCCGACGAGCTGATCATCGGCCTGGTCAAGGAGCGCATCGCCCAGCCGGATTGCGCCAACGGCTGCCTGTTCGACGGTTTCCCACGCACTATTCCACAGGCTGAAGCCATGGTCGCTGCCGGTGTCGACATCGATGCCGTGGTCGAAATCGCCGTTGACGATGAAGAAATCGTTGGCCGCATGGCGGGCCGTCGCGTGCACCTGGCTTCGGGCCGCACCTACCACATTCAGTACAACCCGCCGAAAGTGGAAGGCAAGGACGACGTGACGGGCGAAGACCTGATCCAGCGCGACGACGACAAGGAAGAAACCGTGCGTCATCGCCTGTCGGTCTACCACACCCAGACCAAGCCGCTGGTCGAGTTCTACCAGAAGCTGTCGGCCGCCAATGCCGGCAAGCCGAAGTACAGCCACATCGAAGGTGTCGGTTCGGTCGACGCCATCACTGCCAAGGTACTGGCAGCCCTGAGCTGATCCAACGCCTTGCATGACAACGGCCCGCTTGCGGGCCGTTGTCGTTTATACTGACGCTCTTTTCCCTGCCCCTGGAAACCCGTTCGATGACCACCCTGCTGGCCCTGGATACCGCCACCGAAGCCTGTTCCGTTGCCCTGTTGCATGACGGCAAGGTAACCAGCCATTACGAGGTGATCCCACGTCAGCACGCGCAGAAGCTGCTGCCGATGATCAAACAACTGCTGGGTGACTCCGGTGTAGCGCTGAACGCGCTGGATGCTATCGCCTTCGGCCGTGGCCCGGGCGCCTTCACCGGCGTACGGATTGCCATCGGTGTGGTTCAGGGCCTGGCGTTCGCGCTCGAACGCCCGGTGCTGCCGGTGTCCAACCTGGCCGCGTTGGCGCAAGGCGCGATGCGTGAGCAGGGTGTGCAGCAGGTGGCTGCCGCCATCGATGCACGCATGGACGAGGTGTACTGGGGCTGCTACCAGGCAAGCGAAGGCGAAATGCGCCTGATCGGCCAGGAAGCGGTGCTGCCGCCCGAGCGCGTGGCGCTGCCCGACGCCAGCACGGGCGAGTGGTTCGGTGCCGGCACCGGCTGGGGGTATGCCGAGCGCCTGGCAGTGCAGGTCGCTGCCAGCAATGCCGCAGCGTTGCCCAATGCCCTCGACATCCTCAGCCTGGCGCGCTTCGCCTGGGCGCGCGGCGAGGCCATCGCTGCCGAGCAGGCGCAACCGGTGTACTTGCGCGATAATGTAGCCACACCCAAGAAACGCTGACGGCTACTCGTCGGTTATCGCCGATGACGATAAAACCTTTCGCGCGAACTGTGGTCTAGTTATCACTCGAGCATTAGCGACGGAACACTGATGCTGCTAAATTGCCATCATTGGTCCTGAGTGCTCACACCATGCGTATCGACGGTTTCTCCTCGCAGTCCTACCCGATCAAGCGCGCTCCGCGCAAAGCGTCGGTGCGCGACGAGGCAATCGACGATGCCGAAGTGATCGAGAATGACGCGCAAAGCGACGTCCCCCAAGAGGCCACCACTCGCCGTCGCAGCGGTGGCCTGCCAGCCCGCCAGCAAGACATGGTCTTCCCCCGCGCCCGTGACCGGCGCACAGCAACGGCGCTGGCCAGTTACCTGAGCACAGCCGGTTTTACCGATTGGGACATGGAAGTACTGGGGCTCGACCTGTACATTTGAGGGATGACTCCCTCTCTTCTGCCTTATTTTCTGGGTTGTCCGTCGTGGAGCGAAAGCGCCTGGCGCGATTACCTGTACCCCGCCGACGCCCGAGCCACTGAGTACCTGGGCCTGTACAGCCAGGTGTTCAACGCGGTCGAGGGCAACACCACCTTCTATGCCAGCCCCGCGCCCGCGACCGTGGCCCGCTGGGCGCAGGTGATGCCGGCGCACTTTCGTTTCACGGCCAAGTTCCCCCGCGAGGTCAGCCATGCCGCGGACCTTCGCGAGCAACTGGACGCGGCGATCACCTTCACCCGGTTGATGGCGCCGCTGGGTGAGCGAGTATCGCCTTATTGGTTGCAACTGCCTGCCATGTTCGGGCCTGCGCGCTTGGCAGAGTTGAGCCACTTTCTGGATGAAGTGGCGGTGCCGGTGGCCGTCGAGGTGCGTAACGACGCCTTTTTTGCGCGGGGTGAGGAGGAGCGGCAGCTAAACCGGCTGCTGCTCGAACGTGGCGTCGAGCGCATCTGCCTCGACCCACGGGCCTTGTTCAGCTGCACATCGCGCGACCCCGCCGTATTGCATGCTCAAGCCAAGAAACCCAAAGTGCCACCGCGCCCCGCAGCCTTCAGCCAGCACCCGCAGGTGCGTTTTATTGGCCACCCGCAACTGGACGCCAACGAAACCTTCCTGACGCCTTGGGTGGACAAGATAGCCAGCTGGATCGAGGAAGGCCGCAGCCCCTACATCTTCTTGCACACCTCGGATAACCGCCTGGCTGCGGCATTGGCCCAGCGCTTTCACCAGCGCCTGATGCAGCGCCTGCCCGGCCTTGCATCATTGCCGGAATTGCCACGCGCCCCTGAGGTCGAACAACTGGGACTACTCTGACCACTCCTTAATGCCTGAGGTTGAGACCATGGATGTGCAAACCCTGCGAGCCGAAGCCTTCAAGGCCCTGCATGAGCGCGACAGCGCGTTCGTCATCCCCAACCCGTGGGATGCCGGCTCTGCCAAACTGCTGGCCAGCCTTGGCTTCGAGGCACTGGCCACGACCAGCGCGGGCCTGGCCTTCAGCCTGGGCCGGCCAGACGCCGAAGGCGCGTTGAGCCTTGACGAAACCCTGGATAATGCCGGCGTGATCGTCGATGCCACGGCGTTGCCGGTTGCCGCCGACCTTGAAAACGGCTTTGGCGACCTGCCTGAGGATTGTGCACAGACCATTCTGCGTGCCGCCGAGGCGGGCCTTGTGGGGGGCTCTATCGAGGACGCCAGCGGGCGCAAGGACGCCCCCATCTATGACCACGGCCTGGCCGTGGAGCGCGTGCGCGCGGCGGTTCAGGCGGCGCGCAGCCTGCCGTTTCCCTTCACCCTCTGCGCCCGTGCAGAAAACCTGCTGCACGGGCGAATGGACCTGGACGACACCATCCTGCGCCTGCAAGCCTTTGCCGAAGCGGGTGCTGATGTGCTCTATGCGCCTGGGTTGCGCACTGTCGAAGAAATTCGCGCAGTGGTACAGGCGGTGGCGCCCAAGCCGGTCAACGTGCTGATGGGGTTGGCAGGCGTGACGCTGAGCGTCAATCAACTTCAAGACCTGGGCGTGCGCCGAATCAGCGTGGGGTCATCGCTGGCCCGCGCAGCGTTAGGGGCTTTCCACCGGGCGGCCCTGGAAATTCGCGATGAAGGCACGTTCGGCTACGGCGAACAGGCGTTGCCGTTCGCGCAGCTCAACGATCTGTTCCGTCGCTGATTGGCCATGCGTGCGTTGCTGGCCCTGCTGGTGGGCCTGTCCTTGATGGCAGGCCTGGCCTGGCACCTTGGCTGGCGCCTGCCCGATGGATGGAACCCCTGGGCGGCGCTGGACGTGCGCCAGCCACCCAACCTGCTCACTGCCTACAAACTGTCGCGCCTGCGCAATGACCCGGCGCTGTGCCGCGAAGCGCTGGCAACCAGTGGCCTGCGTTACCGGGCCCAGGCCGACAGCCCAGCCTCGGCCAACTGCCCGCTGAACAACGTGTGGCGCATCGAAGGCGGTCAGGCACGGCTCAGCAGCAGTTTTCTCGCCAGTTGCCCGCTGGCAGTGGCCTACGCGCTGTTCGAGCAGCATGGCCTGCAGCCCGCGGCGCAGCGGGTATTGGGGCAGCCGGTGACCCAGGTCGATCACCTGGGCAGTTTCGCCTGCCGCAATGTCTACCACCGCAAACAAGGCCGACTCAGCCAGCATGCCACCGCCAACGCTCTGGATATCAGTGGTTTTCGCTTGCAGGACGGCCAGCGCATCGTGCTGGCGCAGGATTGGCAGGCGGGCGGGCAGAAGGCTGAGTTTTTACGCGAGGTGCAGCAGGTGGCCTGCGAGCGCTTCAGTACCGTGCTGGGGCCCGACTACAATGCCGCGCACCACAACCACTTCCACGTTGACATGGGCCTTTGGCAGATCTGTCGCTGAGCCGCTGTAAATTTAGGCGTACGCGCGAACGTTGTTCAGCACCACCGGGCGCGCCCAATGGATGTCGAATTCAAGATCGTTCTGCTGTTTGGCCAGGGTGGTTTCGTCGTAGGGCTCGGGCGCCGGGTCCAGCAGGTTGGTCTCGAACTCGGCGATAGGCAGGAACAGTGGGCGTGGGGAGGGGCCTGGGCCCGGCTCGGCAAGCGGCTGGCCCTGGCTCATGACCACCGGGCGCAACCAGCTGTTGCTCAGGTCCAGCTCGCGCTGTTGTTCGATCAGCTCGATGGCACTGAACGGTTCAGGCGCAGGTTCCAGCAGGTTTGCCTCAAGCTCTGCCTTGGGCAGGAACAGCGGCTCGGGTGGCGCGACTTCGGTGTCGTGTACGGCGCAGGCGCGCTGGGCATCGATCAGCGCCAGTGCCCTGGCCCCGCCAATCGGCTCGCCGCTGTGCTGATCGTACTGCACGAACGACTCGCTGATACTGTCCGCGGGTACTTCCTGTTGCTCGGCCATGGCACGGGCAAAGAAATCCTGCCACAGGTGGCTCACGCCCCCGAGTGTCTGGGTATTCTGCTGACCGTAGTGGCCGACAGGCGACAGGTAGGTCAAACCGATGGGAAGAGTATCTGTCATGGCAGTCGCGCGCGTTGTGCTCTGGCAGAATAGCGGGATATTGCCTGTATCGGCCGTGGTTGCCGATTCATTAAGGGCTGGGTTTGATTTTTTAGGTGTGGACGATGGAAGAGCAAGGCACGGGGATCAGGGTCGAAGCGATGTCGGCTGAGTATGCGCAACAGGCTGCGGCGTGGGCCGAGCGCCTGGGCCTGCCGCTGCAGGACGATGCCGCCGGCTTCGCTGTGCAGGTGGGCGCTGAAGGCTTGCAGATCCAGCAATTGGGCCCACAGGCCCCGGGGCCCGTGCGGGTGGACTTCGTCGAAGGCCAGGCCGCACACCGGCGCCAGTTTGGTGGTGGTAACGGGCAGATGATCGCCAAAGCGGTCGGCATTGCTCAAGGTGTTCGGCCACAAGTGCTCGACGCGACCGCAGGGCTGGGCAAGGATGCCTTCGTGCTGGCCAGCCTGGGTTGCCAGATGACCCTGATCGAGCGCCAGCCGCTGATTGCCGCGTTGTTGGAAGACGGCCTGGCACGGGCCCGTGCCGATGAAGAGGTGGGCCCGATCGTCGGGCGTATGCGCCTGCTGACCGGCAATGCCATCGAGCGCATGCGCGCGTGGGAGGGCGAGCCGCCGCAGGTGATCTACCTCGACCCGATGTTCCCGCACCGGGACAAAAGCGCACTGGTGAAGAAGGAAATGCGTGTGTTCCGGCCGTTGGTGGGGGATGACATGGATGCCCCGGCCTTGCTCGAAGCCGCCCTGGCGTTGGCCAGCCATCGGGTGGTGGTGAAGCGCCCGCGCAAGGCACCGATCATCGACGGGCCGAAGCCTAGCCATTGCCTGGAGGGCAAGTCGAGCCGGTATGACATCTACCCGAAGAAAGCGCTGAAGGCCTGATAACGAAGACGCCTGTAGGAGCAGCCTTGTGCTGCGAAGAGGCCGGTGAATTCACCTTGAATCTTCACGGCTTTCACCGGCCTCTTCGCAGCACAAGGCTGCTCCTACCGTACCGGGTTCGTGCCGGTAGGTTGAATGGATCCCGCTAAGGCCGGAACGCCCGCATGAACACCCCCACCACCTCACGCACATGCGCCTCGGCCTCGTCGCCTTCCAACGGCCCGGCGCACCCCAGCAGCAACCGGTAGTCCGGCGCGCCCTTGACCATGCAGAAGAAGTGCTCTGCCGCGCGCAACGGGTTATCGATGCGCAGCAACCCGCGCTCATGCGCTCCGCGCAGCAGTGCTTCCATACCCGCCAGCACGCGTTTGGGCCCGGCTTCGTAGAAGTACTCGCCAAAACTTGGGTCCGAACTGCCCTGGGCCATGATCAGGCGGCTGAGCTTGACCGCTTCGTCGCTGCTGATCAGCGCCTGGAAGTTACGGGCAATGGTCAGCAGCACCTCTTCCATCGGTGCCCCCTCGGGGTACTCGAACAGCAGGTCCGGCAGCTGGATCTGGCAGGTTGCCATGACCGCCGAGCAGAACAGCGTCTGCTTGTCGGTGAAGTGGCTGTACACGGTGAGTTTTGAAACACCTGCCGCCGCAGCGACCGCATCCATGCTGGTGTTGGCATAGCCAAGGCTGAGGAACAGTGTCTTGGCCGCTTCGAGGATCGCCTCGCGCTTGGCCAGGTCCTTGGGGCGACCGGGCCCGATGGGTGCGTCGTTGGGCATTGGAGTCTGCATCTGGTTGAAGAGTCGCCCATCTTAACGGGTCGCACGCCATCCGGCCTCAAGGAATGGCCAAACGTTGATGTTGATTTTCTTTCCGGCGCTGGCTTCCCGGCTTCGGTTTGCTGATTTAATATACCCGTCAGTATAAATATTCGATGTGCTCTTCGCGAAAGGATTCATCATGTTGCGCCATGCCTTGTCCATCGCTTTGCCCGCTGCCGTCGCCCTGTTGCTGACGGCGTGTGGCCAGGAAACCGCACCGCCCGCTGCGCCGCGCCCGGCACTGGTGATCCAGCCGCAGCCGGCCGAAGCGGCAGCCGACAGCTACCCCGGCGAAGTGCGTGCGCGCTTGGAGCCGGAACTGGCCTTCCGCATCGCTGGCAAGGTCAGCAAGCGCCTGGTCGAGGAAGGGCAGCGGGTCAAGGCCGAGCAGCCGCTGGCCGAGCTGGACCCCCAGGATGTGCGCCTGCAACTGGAGGCCAATCGCGCCCAACTGGCGGCCGCCGAAGCCAACCTGGCGCTGGTGCGCGCCGAGCGTGATCGCTACCAGAAGCTGCTGGACCGGCAGATGGTCAGCCATTCGCAATACGACAATGCCGAAAACCTCTACCGCGCCGGCATGGCCCGCCTTAAACAAGCCAAGGCCGAGTTCGACGTTGCCGGCAACCAGGCCGATTACGCGGTGCTGCGTGCGCCGCAGGCTGGGGTGATCGCTAAGCGCCAGGTCGAGGTCGGCCAGGTGGTCGCCGCCGGGCAGACCGTGTTCACCCTGGCTGCGGATGGCGAGCGTGAGGTAGCCATCGGCCTACCGGAGCAGCAATTCGCCCGTTTTGCGGTGGGGCAGGCGGTCAGTGTGGAACTGTGGTCGCACCCTGGTGAGCGTTTCGAAGGGCGCATCCGTGAACTTTCGCCGGCAGCCGACCCACGCTCGCGCACCTTTGCCGCGCGCATCGCCTTCACTTCAGCCAAGGCACCGGCCGAGCTGGGCCAGAGCGCGCGCGTGTTCATTGCCCATGAGGGCCTCATCCCACTGGCGGTGCCGCTGTCTGCGGTGACCGCAGAAAACGGCCAGGCCTATGTCTGGCGGGTCAACCCGGACCACCGCCTGGCGCGCACGGTGGTGCGCCTCGGGCCATACGGCACCGACAGCGTCCCGGTACTCGAAGGCTTGAAGCCGGGCGACTGGGTGGTCGCCGCGGGTGGCCATGTGCTGCGCGAGGGGCAGGAGGTGCGCCCCGTGGACCGCACCAACCGTGTAGTGAACCTGACGGCCAAGGAGTAAGTCCCGATGGGTTTCAACCTTTCCGCCTGGGCGCTGCGCAATCGCCAGATCGTACTGTTCCTGATGATCCTGCTGGCTGCCATTGGCGCCATGTCCTACACCAAGCTGGGCCAGAGCGAGGACCCGCCGTTCACCTTCAAGGCCATGGTCGTGCGCACCCTGTGGCCCGGCGCCACCGCCGAAGAAGTGTCGCGCCAGGTCACCGAGCGCATCGAAAAGAAACTGATGGAGACCGGCGAGTACGAGAAGATCGTCTCGTTCTCCCGCCCGGGCGAGTCGCAGGTGACCTTCATGGCCCGCGATTCGCTGCACTCCAAGGACATCCCCGAGCTGTGGTACCAGATCCGCAAGAAGGTCGCGGACATCCGGCACACCCTGCCACCGGAGGTGCAGGGCCCGTTTTTCAATGACGAGTTCGGCACCACGTTCGGCAACATCTATGCGCTGACCGGCGCGGGCTTTGACTACGCGGTGCTCAAGGATTACGCCGACCGTATCCAGGTCCAGCTGCAGCGGGTCAAGGACGTCGGCAAGGTCGAGCTGGTCGGGCTACAGGACGAGAAAATCTGGATCGAGCTGTCCAACCTCAAGCTGGCAACCCTTGGGGTACCGCTGGAGGCTGTCCAACAGGCCCTGCAGGCGCAGAACGCGGTGAGCACCGCCGGCTTCTTCGAAACCCCCAGCGAGCGCCTGCAATTGCGGGTGAGCGGGCGCTTCGACAGCGTCGAGCAGATCCGCCAGTTCCCGATTCGCGTGGGCGATCGCACCTTCCGCATCGGCGACGTTGCCGAGGTGCACCGCGGCTTTAACGACCCGCCCGCACCGCGCATGCGCTTCATGGGTGAGGACGCCATCGGCCTGGCCGTCTCGATGAAGGACGGCGGCGACATCCTGGTACTGGGCAAGGCCCTGGAAGGCGAGTTCGAACGCCTGGCGCGCAACCTGCCGGCGGGCATGGAGCTGCGCAAGGTCTCGGACCAGCCGGCGGCGGTCAAGGCAGGCGTCGGTGAGTTCGTCCAAGTACTGGCCGAGGCGTTGATCATCGTGCTTTTGGTGAGCTTCTTCTCCCTCGGCCTGCGCACCGGGCTGGTGGTGGCGTTGGCCATCCCGTTGGTACTGGCCATGACCTTTGCCGCCATGCATTACTTTGGCATCGGCTTGCACAAGATCTCGCTCGGCGCCCTGGTGCTGGCGCTGGGCTTGCTGGTGGACGATGCGATCATTGCCGTGGAAATGATGGCGATCAAGATGGAGCAGGGCTACGACCGGCTCAAGGCGGCGAGCTATGCCTGGAGCAGCACGGCCTTCCCGATGCTCACCGGCACCCTGATCACCGCGGCGGGCTTCCTGCCTATCGCCACGGCGGCCTCCAGTACCGGCGAATACACCCGCTCGATCTTCCAGGTGGTGACCATTGCGCTGCTGACCTCCTGGGTCGCAGCGGTGGTGTTCGTGCCGTACCTGGGCGAGCGGCTGCTGCCAGACCTGGCCAAACTGCATGCGGCGCGGCACGGCAGTGATGGGCACGCGCCCGACCCGTATGCCACGCCGTTCTACCAGCGCGTGCGGCGTGTGGTGGAGTGGTGCGTGCGGCGGCGCAAGACGGTCATCCTGCTGACCCTCGCGGCGTTTGTCGGCAGCATCCTGTTGTTCCGTTTCGTGCCGCAGCAGTTCTTCCCGGCCTCCGGGCGCCCGGAGCTGATGGTCGACCTGAAGCTGGCCGAAGGTGCGTCGCTGGCCAACACCGCCGAGCGGGTCAAGCAACTGGAAGCACTGCTCAAGCAGCAGGACGGCATCGACAATTACGTGGCCTATGTCGGCACCGGTTCACCGCGCTTCTACCTGCCGCTGGACCAGCAACTGCCGGCCGCCAGCTTTGCCCAGTTCGTGGTGCTGGCCAAGTCGATGGATGACCGTGAGCGCCTGCGCAGCTGGCTGATCACCACCATGGACCAGCAGTTCCCAGAGCTGCGCGGCCGCGTCACCCGCCTGGAGAACGGCCCACCCGTGGGCTACCCGGTGCAGTTCCGGGTGACCGGCGAGCACATCGAGAAGGCCCGGGCGCTGGCCCGCGAGGTGGCCGACAAGGTGCGTGAGAACCCGCATGTGGTGAACGTGCACCTGGACTGGGAAGAGCCGAGCAAAGCGGTGTTCCTGGAGATCGACCAGGACCGCGCGCGCGCCCTCGGCGTCAGCACCGCGCAGTTGTCCAGCTTCTTGCAGAGCTCGCTGACCGGGACCACGGTCAGCCAGTACCGCGAAGACAACGAATTGATCGAAATCCTGCTGCGCGGAACGCACAAGGAACGCAGCGAACTGGCCAACCTCGGCAGCCTGGCGTTGCCCACCGACAATGGCCAGAGCGTGGCGCTGTCGCAGGTGGCGACCCTGGAGTATGGCTTCGAGGAGGGCATCATCTGGCACCGTAACCGTTTGCCGACGGTGACCGTGCGCGCCGACATCTATGACAAGGAACAGCCGGCGACGCTGGTGCGGCAGATCGAGCCGACACTGCAGGCGATCAAAGCCAAGCTGCCGGATGGCTACCTGCTCGAGGTAGGCGGTACGGTAGAGGATTCGGAGCGCGGGCAGAAATCGGTGAATGCCGGCATGCCGCTGTTCATCGTGGTGGTGTTGAGTTTGCTGATGATCCAGCTGCGCAGCTTCTCGCGCACGGTGATGGTGTTCCTGACCGCGCCCTTGGGGCTGATTGGGGTGACGCTGTTCCTGCTGGTGTTCCGCCAGCCGTTCGGCTTCGTCGCCATGCTCGGCACCATTGCCCTGGCCGGGATGATCATGCGCAACTCGGTGATTCTGGTGGACCAGATCGAACAAGACATTGCGGCGGGCATGGCGCGTTGGCAGGCAATCATCGAGGCCACGGTACGGCGCTTCCGCCCGATCGTGCTGACCGCGCTGGCGGCGGTATTGGCGATGATCCCGTTGTCGCGCAGTGTGTTCTATGGGCCGATGGCGGTGGCGATCATGGGCGGGTTGATTGTTGCGACCGCGTTGACCCTGCTGTTCTTGCCGGCGCTGTATGCGGCGTGGTTCAGGGTGAAGAAGGATTCCACTGACTGAGCAGCCACTGCCCTGTGTAGGAGCAGCCTTGTGCTGCGAAGAGGCCGGTGCAGGCACCCTTGATGTCAGGTGCTTGCCCCGGCCTCTTCGCAGCACAAGGCTGCTCCTACAAAGGGGCTGAGCTGCGCCCCTGATGTTGGACACCCGTCCATTATCTGGGGCGCAGTGCAGGCCAGGTGCGCTTAAAGCACGCCGAAGACCTTCTTGGCCAGGCTCGTAGCAGCCTCGGCCGGGTTCTGGCGAATGCTTTGTTCTTGCTTGCCGATCATCTCGAACAGGCCATCCAGCGCCTTTTCGGTCACGTAGTTCTCGATGCTGGCGCTCTTGGCGTCGACCACGCCCAATGCCACCGCTTGCCCGGCAAAGTTGTTGTACTGCTGGGCCAGGCCCACCTTGTCGGTGGCTTGCTTGACGATCGGCAGGAACTTGGCGCGGATCTGTTCGCGGCTGCTCTTGTTCAGGTACTGGGTGGCCGAATCGTCGCCACCGCTGAGGATGCCCTTGGCATCGGTCACGCTCATGTTCTTGACAGCATCGACCAGGATCGCCTGGGCCTGTGGCACGGCAGCCTCGGCGGCCTTGTTCATGCTGGTTTCCAGGGCGTCGACCTGGTCACCCTTGCCGAACATTTTCATGGCTTTGGCGGCCTTGCCGAGGTTGCCCGGCAGTTCGATGCGCACGTCCGGGTTGTTATTGAAACCGCCCGGGGTGCTCAGTTGCTTGACGGCAATCTGCGCGCCTTGGGTCAGCGCGTCTTTCAGGCCACCGGTGGCGTCCTTCTGGGACAGGTCGCCCAGCGACAGGGCCAGGGCACTGGCAGACAGCAGCAAGCCGGCGCACAGGGTGGTGAAGCGCAGGGAGGAGCGAATCATGAAGCTTTCCTTCTGAACAGAAATGTACGGGTGTCAGCGAACCTGATCGACCTTGATGCGCACGGGCTGGGTGTCGCTGCCGTCGAGTTTCACGCCGTGGTGTTCGGTGTTGATGAACAGCAGCTTGCCGTCGAGCTCGATACGCGCGCTGATCGTATAGCGGTGGCCGGGCTTGACCTGGGCCGGGTCATAGGTGAGGTGGAACGGCAGCGGCACGCTGCCTTTAACCGGGCCGGCCTGGCTGGCCAGGGTTACTGCGGGTGCGTCCATCAGCGACACGTCCTGCAAGCTGACGCTGAGGGTGGCGGTTGGGGGCAGGGCGATGCGCTGCAGGTAGAAGACTTCGCCGTCCAGGCTGGCCTGGGTCGATGGGGTGTGGCTGGAGCAGGCTGCAAGCAGGGATGCGCAACACAGCATAAAGAGCTTTTTCATGGAATCTCCGTAGTCCTTGGCGCTGGCTTTTGGCCAACCCCAGGGACTTTAGCGGATTTGCGCGTCAGATGAAGCCTCAGAGGGCCGAAGTTTCCAGGGAGTCGTCACGGTGCAAGGCCACCTGGCGGATCGACAAGCGTAACTCCGCCGACAACACGCGCTTGGCGACCGCTTCGGCCACCTCGGCGAGCTTGTCGTGGTAGCCCAGCTTGCCTTGCGCGTCTGCTTGCAGCACGCCTTGCTCAATCAACGTCTGGATGAAGTGGCGGAACAGGGTCTTGTCGAAGAATTCCGGGGCGTTGAGGCCATGCAGAATCGACAGGCGCTGGGCCATCATCACGCAGAGGTCTTCCAGCGCTTCTGCGCTCAAGGTGTGCTGGCCGCTGTTGAGCAACAGCGAAGTGGCCATGTAGAAGCGCTGCAAGGTCTGGGTGATATTGCGGGCCAGCAACGTCAGCAGTACGAACGGCCGAGAGCTCGGTGCCGGGCGCAGGTAGGCATCGTTTTCCTGGCGCAACAGCCCTTGTTCGACCAGTGCTGCCAGCCACTGGTCGATCACCTCGTCCAGCTGCTCCGGCGCCCAGCGCAGGAACAGTTCGGTTTGCAGGTACGGGTACAGCGCCCGGACATACTGGCCAAGCAGTTCGCGGCTCATGCGTGAGCTGCTGAGGAAGAAGCTGGCCAGCAGGGCCGGCAGGGCGAAGATGTGCAGGACGTTGTTGCGGTAATAGGTCATCAACACCGCATCGGCTTCATCCAGGTACAAGATGCGGCCCAAGGCGTCCTTCTGCTCGGACAGCAGCTTCATACCCTTCACATGCTCGATCAAGGCCAGGCCATCTCCCTCCGGCAAGGTGGTGTGGGGCGAATACGGCACCTTGCGCAACAGCGACAGATACAGGTCCAGTACGCGGCTCAGAGCACGTTCGTCGAGGGCGTGGCGGCTGGTGGACAGCAGCGCCAAGGCCACCAGGTTGACCGGGTTGATCGCCGCGGCCTCGTTGAGGTGGCGCGCCACGGTATCGCCCAGGCGTGAAGTGGCCTGGTTGAGCCAGGCCGGGCGGAACTGTGGGCCGTGGTCCTGTTCACGCCAGCCGGGTTGCTGCTCGTCGAGGAAGCCCGCCAGGCGGATCGGCTCGCCGAAGTTGACGTAGACCTGGCCAAAGCGCTGCTTCAGGGCACTGAAGACCTTGAAGATGTCGAAGATCGACTCCTTCTTCTTGCTCGCGCCGCGCAGTTCGCCCAGGTAGGTGCGGCCTTCGAGCACGCGCTCATAGCCGATGTACACCGGCACGAAGACGATGGGTGTGCGCGACGAGCGCAGGAAGCTGCGCAGGGTGATTGCCAGCATGCCGGTACGCGGTTGCAGCATCCGCCCGGTGCGCGAACGGCCGCCTTCGACGAAGTACTCCACCGGGAACCCTTTGCTGAACAACGTGTGCAGGTACTCGTTGAACACGGCGGTATAGAGCGGGTTGCCTTTGAAGGTGCGGCGCATGAAGAACGCCCCGCCACGGCGCAGCAGGCTACCGACGACCGGCATGTTGAGGTTGATGCCGGCCGCCACGTGCGGCGGGGTGAGGCCGTTGCGGAACAACAGGTACGACAGCAGCAGGTAGTCGATGTGGCTGCGGTGGCAGGGCACGTAGATCACTTCGTGGCCCGGGGCGATGCCTTGCACCTGCTCGATGTGGTTGACCTTGATGCCGTCGTAGATCTTGTTCCAGAACCAGCTGAGCACCACTTCAAGGAAGCGGATCGCGGTGTAGGTGTAGTCCGAGGCGATCTCGTTGCCATAGCGCAGCGCCTGGGCTTCGGCCTTGGCCAGGGGGATGCCCTCGCGCTCGGCTTCGTCGCTGATGGCCTGGCGTACCTGGGGCGCATGCACCAGGCCCTTGACCAGGTTGCGTCGGTGCGAGATGTCCGGGCCGATCACGGCTGTCTTGAGGTTACGGAAGTGCACGCGCATCAGGCGCTGGGCCATGCGCACGGTGCGCTCGTGGCCCTTGTTGTGCTGCACCAGTTCACGCAGGTGGATCGGTGCAGAGAACTGCACACGCGTCTTGCGCCCCAGGATCAGCACGGTCAGCAGCCGGCGCAGGCGCCCGGTAACCGCCCAGCTGTCGGCGAACAGCAACTTCCAGGGGCTGGACTCACTGGCGGGGCTTTGGCCCCAGAACACACTCACCGGAATGATCTGCGCGTCTTCCTCGGCGTGCTGGGTCACGGCCGCGACCAGGCGTTCGAGGGTGGGCGGGGCGCCGCTTTTGTCCTGGCGGCCCAGCCAGTCGGGGTCGGGCGTCAGGTAAAAGAACGCGGCCGGCTCGTGCAGGGTGCCCACGGCCACCGGCAGCACCGGGCGTGGCAGCCCTGCCTTGGTGCACTCGCGGTCGAGTACTGCCAGGTCGGTCAGCGAGGGCGACGGCAGGGCATAGAACACCGGGCGGCTGCGGTCGAGCTTGAGCGTCAGCGACGACTGGTTGATGGTCTCGGAGCGCACCCACAGGTACAACAGGCGACGCAGGGCGCCGAAGATCAGGCGGCGCAGGGGGGAACGGGTCATGAGGAGTGGGCCCTGGGAGTGATTTTCAGGTGAGTATCCAGCCAATTAGTCTGCCGTATGTGCGTAAGTTCAGCAAAAACCGGCAAAAATCCGGACCGTCATCAATTTTTTTTAATCTGTGTCATATACTCGGCCTGCCACTTGCAGGATATTTCGGCAAGCGGCGTCGGCACGCGGTGATGACTGCGGGCCTACAAGGCGATCTTCACAATAAAAATCCGGAGTAGTTCAGATGTCGTCTCGTGAGACTGGGAATGTAAAGTGGTTCAACGATGCCAAGGGCTATGGCTTCATTCAGCGCGAAGGTGGTGCGGATGTGTTCGTCCATTATCGGGCGATCCGCGGTGAGGGGCATCGTACCCTGGTCGAAGGGCAACAGGTCGAGTACGCCTGCGTGCAGGGCCAGAAAGGCCTGCAAGCCGAGGACGTAGTAGGGCTCTGAGCCTCATGTGGTAAGCCTCAAGCTGCAAGTCCGTGTCACTTGCAGCCTGATGCGATCAGTTTCCAGCGTGTTCAGCTGGTGCGCCAGGTGATTTCCTCTTCACCGTCGGCGCTGATGCGGATCCAGCGATCGGCATCTTCTTCACCGTCTTCCTCGACCCAGCCACCCGGTGCACAGCGTACTTCGACGCCGAGCGCGGCATGCGCGGCGCGTGCACAGGCGACGTCATCAGCCCACGGCGTCTGGTCGCTTTCCAGGTAAAGGCTGTTCCATTTCCCTACAGCCTTGGGTAACCAAGTGACTGGAATGTTACCGGCCTTGCATTTGAAGGTCTGGCCTTTTTGCTGCCATTCGCTGCACGGGCCGACGGCCTCGGCGAGCCAGGCGGCAATCTGCTTGTGGTCGACGTCGGCGTCCTTCAGGTAAATCTCGATATCAGGTTGGCGCATAAGGGCTCCGGGTGTGCTCAGTCTTGGCGCACGAAATAGTCATAACGCATGGAAACCGTGACCTCGAACGGCTCGGCCTGGTCGATCACCAGTGCCCGTTTTTCGGCGCTGGCGCGCCAGCCGTGCGGGGTCATGGCCAGCAGGTCGGCACGTGCCTTGGGCGCAGCCAGGCTCAGGCGGAACTCAAGGGTTTCGCTGTGCGCATGGGCCATGCCGTCCGGCACCAGGGCCAGGTGCTTGTCGTCGGCGTACGGGCGCACTTCATCGTAGAGCACTTCACGCAGCTCCATCAGGTGGCCGCTGGTCGGGCCGACCCGCATCAGGCCACCGCCAGGGCTGAGCAGGCGCTTGGCTTCGGCCCAGTCCAGCGGGCTGAACACGCTGGCGATGAACTGGCAGCTGGCGTCGGCCAGGGGCACGCGGGCCATGCTGGCGACCATCCAGGTGACCGACGGATCACGCCGGCAGGCGCGCTTGACCGCTTCGCGAGAAATGTCCAGGGCGTAGCCGTCGGCATCGGGCAGGGCTTGGGCCAGCTGCGCGGTGTAATAGCCTTCACCGCAGCCGATGTCCAGCCACGCACCAGGCTGGCGCTCGGCAGCGAGCTCGGCCAGGCGACCGGCCACCGGGGCGTAGTGCCCGGCGTCGAGGAAGTCGCGACGGGCTTCGACCATGGCTTGGTTGTCACCCGGGTCGCGGCTGTTCTTGTGCTGCACCGGCAGCAGGTTCAGGTAACCCTGGCGGGCGCGGTCGAAGCGGTGGCCGGCAGGGCACACCACGCCATTGTCGAGCCGCGACAGGGCTGCCTGGCAGAGGGGGCAGGCCAGCATCAGGCGAGCAACCGGACCAGGGTCTGGTAGTAGATCTCGGTCAGCAGGTCGAGGTCGCTGGCCAGGATGCGCTCATCGACCTGGTGAATGGTGGCGTTGACCGGGCCGAGTTCTACCACCTGGGTGCCCATGGTGGCGATGAACCGGCCATCGGAGGTACCGCCGCTGGTGGACGGGCGGGTATCCCGGTCGGTGACGGCTTTGATGCTGGCCGACACCGCATCGAGCAATTCGCCCGGCTCGGTAAGGAAAGGCAGGCCGGACAGTGCCCAGTCGACGCTCCAGTCAAGCTGATGCTTGTCGAGGATTGCCGCCACCCGCTGCTGCAGGCCTTCGACGGTCGACTCGGTAGAGAAGCGGAAGTTGAACAGCGCAGTCAGCTCGCCGGGTACCACGTTGGTGGCGCCAGTGCCGGAATTGAGGTTGGAGATCTGGAAGCTGGTTGGCGGGAAGAACGCGTTGCCTTCGTCCCAATGCTCGGCCGCCAGTTCTGCCAGGGCGGGGGCGGCGAGGTGGATCGGGTTGCGCGCCAGGTGCGGGTAGGCCACATGGCCTTGCTTGCCACGCACAGTCAGTTTGGCGCCCAGCGAGCCGCGGCGGCCATTTTTGACCACGTCGCCGAGCAGGGTGGTGCTCGAAGGCTCACCGACGATGCACCAGTCCAGGCGCTCGTTGCGTGCTTTCAGGCGCTCGACCACGGCCTTGGTGCCGTGGTGGGCAGGGCCTTCTTCGTCGCTGGTGATCAGGAAAGCGACCTTGCCACGGTGGTCGGGGTAGTCGCGCACGAAGCGCTCGCTGGCCACCACCATCGACGCCAGGCTGCCTTTCATGTCGGCGGCGCCACGGCCGCAGAGCATGCCATCGGCATCGATCAGCGCTTCGAACGGCTCGTGCTGCCACTGCTGCACCGGGCCGGTCGGCACCACGTCGGTATGGCCGGCGAAGCACAGCACCGGGCCGTCCTGGTTGCCATGGCTGGCCCAGAAGTTGTCGACGTCTTCGATGCGCATGGGTTCGAGCTGGAAGCCCACGGCGCCCAGGCGATTCATCATTTGCGCCTGGCAGTCGGCATCGACGGGGGTGACCGAGGGGCGACGGATCAGGTCGCAGGCCAGTTGAAGGGTAGGCGAGAGCTCGGCAGGGGCCGTCATGGGGAACTCCGGGGCAAGGCAAGGCGGAAAAACGAGGGGCGTTATCTTATATCAAACGAGGGTTGTCGGCACGGGGCAATGGGGCCGCTGGGCGGCCCCGGCCTGTTTCAGGTGGCTTGTGCTTCGACGTTCTTCTCGGCAGGTTTTGGCAACGACGACAGCAACGCCATCACCAATGCCGCCAGGTACGGCAACGACTGCACCAGCAGCATCGCCACCCAGAAGCGCATGTCCGAACTTGGCAGCCCTTGCACCAGATAGATGCCCAGCGCCGCGCCCCACAACAGCAGCATGATGAACAGTTCTTCGCGCGCTTCGGAGAGGGCCACCAGCACACCATGGCTGTCGGCATTTTTGGGCGTGCGGAAGAACGGCATGCTGCTAGTGAAGAACCCATACAGCACCGCCTTGGCGATGGTGTGCGACAACGCCAGCCCCGCCAGCGCGGCGGCGAAGGCATCCTTGAGGTTGACCCCGACCGCCCGGCGGTACAGGAAGATGATCTTGCCAACCTTGAAGAAGAACAGCGCCAGCGGGGGGATGGCGAAGATCATCAGCGGCGGGTCGACCCGGTGCGGCACGATGATCATCGCCGCCGACCACAGCAGTGCGCCGACGGTGAAGAAGATGTTCATGCCGTCGGCGATCCACGGCAGCCAGCCGGCCAGGAAGTGATAGCGCTGGCCGCGGGTCAGCTCGCTGCCCTTGCCGCGCAGCAGGGCGCCGGCATGGTGCTTGATGATCTGGATGGCGCCGTAGGCCCAGCGGAAGCGCTGCTTCTTGAAGTCGATGAAGGTGTCGGGCATCAGGCCCTTGCCGTAGCTGTTGTGGGCGTAGGCGGCCGACAGGCCTTTTTCGAACACCCGCAGGCCCAGCTCGGCGTCCTCGCAGATGCACCATTCGGCCCAGCCCAGCTCTTCCAGGACTGAACGGCGGGTCATGGTCATGGTGCCGTGCTGGATGATCGCGTCACGGTCGTTGCGGGTGACCATGCCGATGTGGAAGAAGCCCTTGTACTCGCTGTAGCACAGCTTCTTGAAGGCGCTTTCGTGCTGGTCGCGGTAGTCCTGGGGCGACTGCACCACGGCGATTTTCGGGTCGGCGAAATGCGGCACCATGTGCTTGAGCCAGTTGCGGTCGACGCAGTAGTCGGAGTCGATCACTGCGATCACTTCGGCATCTTTAGCGGTGTGCGGGAGCAGGTAATTGAGCGCGCCGCCCTTGAAACCGGCCAGGGGCGCGACATGGAAGAACTTGAAGCGCTCGCCAAGCTTCTCGCAGTGGGCCTTCAGGGGTTCCCACACGGCCGGGTCCTTGGTGTTGTTGTCGATCACCAGCACTTCGTAGTCGGGGTAGTCCAGCGCGGCCAGGGCATCGAGGGTCTGTTTGACCATCTCGGGAGGCTCGTTGTAGCAGGGGACGTGCACCGACACCTTGGGCCGGTAGGCGCTGTCGGCCTGCACCGGCAGGAATTCGCGACGGCGCTTGTGTATCCATACCGCCTCGGCCAGTTCGTGGGCTTCTGTCAGCAACACGATGAACACGCCCAGCGCACCCAGCGCCAACAGCACACCCACGGTGAGGCTGAACCAGGTGCTGTATTGCTGGCTGTAGTCGTAGGCAATCCATACCAGCACCGACCCACACAGGAAGGTGATGAAGGTCAGGAAGGTGCGGCCGCGCTGGCGCAGGGCAGAGCCGTCGATGAACAGCACCATCAGGGCAATCATCGCCAGCACCACCGAGGCGACCGCCAGGGCACGCCACTGCGGGATGGCGACTACCGGGCCATCGAAGTTGAACTTCTGCTGGCGCTCGGCGTTGAACACGCCCCAGTAAGCCCCCACCGAACCTTCGTCACTGGCTTTCCAAGGCTGGTCGTAGGCCTCGATCACAAAGTAGTTGTAACCGCGGCGGTTGAGCGTGTTCACCAGGGTGCGCAGGTAGATGGCCTGGTCAGCTTGGGTGGCATCGGCACCGCCGCGCATGCGGCCATTGCTCGGCCAGCCGACTTCCGATAGCAGCAGCGGCTTGCGCGGGAACTGCTGCTTGAGGTCGCGGGCGCGGTCGAGCACGAACTCCACCGAGTCCTGCATCGGCACGAATTCCCAGTAAGGCAGGATGTGCGCGGCGATCAGGTCGACGTGCTTGGCCAGCTCCGGGTGTTCTTTCCAGATGTGCCACTGCTCACTGGTGGTGACCGGCACCTTGACGGCGGCGCGTACCCGGTCCAGGTACTGGATCAGTGCCTCGGGCGTGACTTCTTCGCGGAACAGCGCCTCGTTGCCGACCACCACCCGCACCACGCTGCGCGAGGTGTTGGCCAGTTCGATGGCGGTGGCGATTTCGCGCTCGTTGCGCTCAAGGTCCGGGCTGATCCAGATACCCAAGGTCACCCGCAGGCCGAATTCCTCGGCCAGGCGCGGGATATCTGCCTGGGTGCCCTCTACGGTATAGATGCGGATGCTGTCGGTCAGCTTGCTCATCTGCTCCAGGTCTTGGCGCATCTCGTCGTCGCTGGGGTACTGGCCCTTTTGCGGGCTCTCGCCGAGGCGGAAGGGCGAGTACGAGAAACCAGAGATCTGCTCCGGCCAGGCAGGCGCGGAGACGGGGCGGTTGATCAGCGCCCAGAACCCGGTGAACAGCGCCGCGATGGCCAGGACCACGACCAGGTTGAGGCCGAATTTGCGTGATGACATTGTCGTCCAAGTCTGTCGAATTGAGTGAATATTAAAGCAGGATTGGCCGGCACTTTCCTAACCATGGAGGCCAACGGCGCCATTGGCATATAATGCGCGCCGTTTTTAGCGGTATGCGCTTCGGGGTAGCAAGATGAGCACAGAAGATCCACGCTTTGCCGGCGTCGCCCGGTTGTATGGCGATGATGGCCTGCAACGGTTGAAACAGGCCCATGTGGCGATCGTCGGTATCGGCGGGGTCGGCTCGTGGGCGGCCGAGGCGTTGGCGCGCAGTGGCGTGGGCGAGATTACCCTGTTCGACCTCGACGATGTCTGTGTCAGCAATACCAACCGTCAGGCCCATGCCCTCGAAGGGCAAGTGGGGCGGCCCAAGGTCGAGGTCATGGCCGAGCGCCTACGGGCGATCAACCCGGCTTGCACGGTGCACGCGGTAGCTGACTTCGTCACCCGCGAGACCATGGCCGAGTACATCACCGAAGGCCTCGACTTCGTTATCGACTGCATCGACAGCGTCATGGCCAAGGCCGCGCTGATTGCCTGGTGCAAGCGGCGCAAGATCGGCGTTGTGACCACCGGTGGCGCGGGGGGGCAGATCGACCCAACGCAAATCCAGGTCGGTGACCTCAACAAGACCTTCAACGACCCGCTGGCTTCGCGGGTACGGTCCACCTTGCGCCGCGACTACAACTTCTCGCGCAATGTCAGCCGTAACTACGCCGTGCCGTGTGTGTTTTCCAGCGAGCAGCTGCGCTACCCCAAGGGTGATGGCAGCGTTTGCCTGCAGAAGAGTTTTGTCGGTGAAGGCGTGCGCCTGGACTGCTCGGGTGGTTTTGGCGCGGTGATGATGGTGACCGCGACCTTTGGCATGGTCGCGGCCAGCAAGGCCGTGGAAAAACTGGTGGCGGGTGCCAGGCGGCCGTCAGAGCGGGTCAAACCCGAGTAACCCTGTTCCTATTCGCGGGCAAGCCCGCTCCCACAGGGGCTGTGCGCTACTCAGGGGCTGTGCAGTTCCTGTAGGAGCGGGCTTGCCCGCGAAGAAGTCCCACTGTTCAGTGGCTGGAGGTGATTTCTGCCATCCGCAGCAACACTGCATGCAGGCCATTGCTGCGCGAGGGGGACAGTTGCCGCTCCAGGCCTAACTGGCTGAACCAGCCCGGTAAATCCACGTTGGCCAGCTCGCTGCTGGCCAGGCCCTGCACCCGCACCAGCAGCAAGGCCAGCAACCCGCGCAACAACCGTGCATCGCTGCTGGCCTTGAATCGCCACTGGCCATCCCGCTGTTCAGCCACCAGCCACACCAGGCTTTCACAGCCATGCACACGGTTGTGCTCGCATTTGTCGGCCTCACTCAGCGGCTCAAGACGATCACCCCACTGCATCAGCAGCCGCGCACGTTGCTCCCAGCCGCGGGCCTGCTCGAACTGTTCCTGCGCCTCGCGGGCAGCTGTCGATAAACTCATCGCAACATCTCCAGCCCTTGATCCAGCGCCTCGAAAAAGCGCTGCAGGTCATCGCTGTCGTTATACAGCCCCAGCGACACCCGAATCGCCCCCTCAAGCCCCAGCCCTTTGAGCAGCGGCATGGCGCAATGATGGCCGGCACGCACGGCGATGCCTTGCTCGGTCAGCAGATGGGCGATGTCGGCATTGTGCACCCCTTCGATCACGAAGCTGGCCAAGGCCGTCTGTGGCGAGCCGAGCACGCGGATGCCATCGCGGTCGGCCAGCCCGCGCAGCAAGTGCTGGTGCAAGCTGGCCTCATGCCGTTCGACCGCCTGAGCATCGAGGCTGGCCAGGTAATCGAGCGTGGCGCCCAGGCCGATGACACCCGCGATCGGTGGGGTACCGGCTTCGAAGCCCAGCGGGGCGGGGCGGAAGCTGGCGCTCTGGTACTCGGCCAGTTGCACCATTTCACCGCCAAATTGCCAGTGGCGCAGCAGCGCCAGCGCCTGGCTGCGACCGTACAGCACGCCAACCCCTTCCGGCCCATACAGCTTGTGGCTGGAAAAGACATAGAAGTCGCACGCCAACTGCTGCACATCATGGCGGCCATGCACCACGCCCTGGGCCCCGTCGACCACAGTCAATGCGCCTTGGGCCCGGGCATGGGCCAGCAAGGCCGACAGCGGCTGCCAGGTGCCCAGCACGTTGGACAGCTGGCTGACCGCCAGTACCCGGGTGCGTGGCCCGATCAGTTGCAGGGCCTGATCGAGGTCGATGCAGCCGTGAATGTCGAGCGGCAAGATGACCAGGCGAAGGTTGCGCCGCCGGGCCAGCTGTTGCCAGGGCAGCAGGTTGGCATGGTGTTCCAGGGCACTGACGGCGATTTCGTCACCGGCTTCGAAGCGGTGCTCCAGGCCATAGGCCAGCAGGTTGAGGGCCGAGGTGGCGCCATGGGTGAAAACGATCTGCCGCGAATCGGCGGCATTGAGCCAGGCGGCAACCTTGTCGCGGCTGGTTTCGAACGCCTGGGTCGCCAGCGCGCCGGGCAGGTGTTGGGCACGGTGCACGTTCGCCGCGCCATGGCCATAGTAATGGCTCAGGGCATCGATCAGGGCTTGCGGTTTCTGGCTGGTGGCGGCGCTGTCCAGGTAAGTCTGGTGCTGCCGTTGCAGGGCGGCGATGGCGGGGAAATCGGCACGCCAGGGGGAGGGCTGGAACATGGTCGCGGGGCCTGGAATGAAAAACGGGTCTGGCATTACGCCAGACCCGATCTTATCACTTCAAACCGAGGAAGGTTCTCAGTTGTGGGCGTGCAGCGCCTCGTTCAGCTCGATGGCCGACTTGTGGGTCTTGCATTCCACCGCGCCGTTCAGCGAGTTGCGACGGAACAGCAGGTCGGTCTGGCCGGCCAGGTCGCGGGCCTTGACCACTTTGACCAGTTCGTTGTTCTCGTCAAGCAGGTTCACCTTGGTGCCAGCGGTAATGTACAAGCCAGCTTCAACGGTGTTGCGGTCGCCCAGCGGGATGCCGATACCGGCGTTGGCGCCGATCAGGCAGCCTTCGCCGACCTTGATGACGATGTTGCCGCCACCGGACAGGGTGCCCATGGTCGAGCAGCCGCCGCCCAGGTCCGAACCCTTGCCGACGAAGACGCCCGCCGAAACGCGGCCTTCGATCATGCCTGGGCCTTCGGTGCCCGCGTTAAAGTTGACGAAGCCTTCGTGCATGATGGTGGTGCCTTCGCCGATGTAGGCGCCCAGGCGCACACGGGCGGTGTCGGCGATACGCACGCCGGCCGGGACCACGTAATCGGTCATTTTCGGGAACTTGTCCACCGAGAACACTTCCAGCAGCTCGCCCTTCAGGCGTGCTTCCAGTTGCAGTTCGGCCAGCTCGCCCAGGTCGACGGCGCCTTGGTTGGTCCAGGCGACGTTTGGCAGCAGCGGGAAGATGCCGGCCAGGCTCACGCCGTGCGGCTTGACCAGGCGGTGCGACAGCAGGTGCAGCTTGAGGTAGGCCTCTGGGGTCGAGGTCAGCGCGGCGTCTTCGGCCAGCAGGGTGGCGACCAACGGCTTGTGGCTTTCGGCCAGGCGGGTCAGCAGGGCAGCTTGGGCGGCATCGACGCCTTTCACGGCTTCAGCCAGCTGCGCCGCTTGCGCGTTGCTGAACGCAATGGCCTGGTTGCCGCCTTCGTAGCCGAGGATCGGGGTAACGGCAGCGATCAGCTCGGCGCTTGGGTTGACCAGTGGTTGTGCGTAGAAGACTTCAAGCCAGGTGCCCTGGCGGTTCTGGGAGCCGACACCGAAGGCCAGGCTGAACAGGGTATTGGACATGGGATTACCTCGTGCGAAATAGGGTGGAAGCGCAGGCGGGCTCAGGCCAGCGCTGCGGCATACGAATCAGGTTTGAAACCAACCAGGGTGCGCTCGCCCAGATCGAGCACCGGGCGCTTGATCATCGAAGGTTGGGCAAGCATCAGCTCGACGGCCTTGGCCTGGTCGATATCAGCCTTGCTGGCGTCGTCGAGCTTGCGGAAGGTGGTGCCGGCACGGTTGAGGATGACTTCCCAGCCGTGCTCGTCGCACCAGCGGTTCAGGCTGTCACGGTCGATGCCTTGGGTTTTGTAGTCATGGAATTCGTAGGCGATGGCTTTGTCTTCGAGCCAGGTACGCGCCTTTTTCATGGTGTCACAGGCTTTGATGCCGTAGAGCGTGTAAGTCATTGTGTACATTGGGGCAAAGGTTCCCCAATTTCTCCATTTTTCGAAAGTCAGTCGCGGGATTATGCTGGATCGATCCGCGCGGCGCCACGCCTGTGGCGCCCGACTTTATTGATCGAGATATGTCTCAAGCGACCAAGCGCTGCACGGATCCGATGATCTCATCACCATGTTGCTGTTCGGCTGTGCGCAAATCGAAGGCGATTTGCAGGTTGAGCCAGAACTCCGGTGTGGTGTCCAGGCAGATGGCCAGGCGCAGTGCCATGTCGGCGGAAATGCCGCCACGCTCGCGCAGGATGTTGTTGACCGTTGGCGTCGCAACACCCAATGCCCGCGCCAGAGCAGCGGCACTGAACCCCATTTCTTTCTGGAAGTCCTCGCGCAGAACTTCACCAGGATGTATTGGACGCATGCCATTCTTGAGCATGATGCACCTCAGTGGTAATCGACAATTTCAACGTTTGCCGGACCGTTTTCCGTCCAGATAAAGCACACGCGCCACTGATCATTGACTCGTATGCTGTGTTGGCCGGCGCGATTACCGCTCAACTGTTCCAGGCGATTGCCCGGAGGAGAGCGAAGGTCGCGCAGTTCTGTGGCAGCATCAAGCATGGCCAATTTGCGCTCTGCGACAGATTTGATATCTGACCAACGCCGTGTCTTTCCAGTCGTGAAGAGTGCTTCCGTGTCAGCACAGCTGAAGGCTTGAATCATGGGCCTGAACGCTTAACGTTATTCGTTAAGATTGATTATACGTCGACATAGCGTCATTTCAAGCCTGGAGAGTGAACACGCAGCGTTAATGGCGCGTGGTGGGTAGCATCGTGTTACATATTCCCGCCGCACCTGCGACTATCGTGCAGCGGCCCCGCATTGCCATACGCCGCTAACATATTGTTTCAATGGCGATGTTTCGCCTCGCTACGGTTATTGATTGATAAAGGAAGCTTTCACGGATGCAGTCAGCCTATACCGTCCTCATTTTGCTCACGCTGGTCAGCGTGTCGAAGCTGGTCGGCCGGATGATTCCGCTGCCCCTGCCATTGGTGCAGATTGCCGCTGGCGCGCTGCTGGCCTGGCCCACCCTGGGGCTGCACGTGGCCCTGGACCCCGAGCTGTTCCTCTTCCTGTTCCTGCCGCCGCTGTTGTTCGCCGATGGCTGGCGCATTCCCAAGCGCGAGTTGTGGCGCATTCGCGGGCCGGTGGTGGCGCTGGCCGTGGGGTTGGTGCTGTTTACGGTGGTCGGCGCCGGTTACTTCATTCACTGGCTGTTGCCGAGCATCCCGCTGCCGGTCGCCTTTGCCCTGGCCGCGGTACTTTCGCCTACCGATGCCGTGGCCGTTTCGGCCATTGCACAGGACCGTCTGCCAACCCCGCTGATGCATATGTTGCAGGGTGAGGCGCTGATGAACGATGCCTCGGGCCTGGTGACGTTCAAGTTCGCCTTGGCCGCAGCGATCACGGGGGTGTTCTCGTTGGCCGATGCAAGCTTCAGCTTCGTCCTGGTCGCCCTTGGCGGCCTGGCGGTCGGTGTTGCCCTGAGCTGGCTGATCGGCCGTCTGCGCGCCTGGATGATCGCCCGCGGCTGGGACGACCCCGCCACGCACGTGGTGTTCATGCTGTTGCTGCCCTTTGCGGCGTATGTATTGGCCGAGCGCCTGGGGGTATCCGGTATTCTGTCGGCGGTGGCGGCCGGCATGATGCAGAGCTGGCTCGACCTGCTGCCCCGCCAGACCAGTACCCGCTTGCTCAACCGCAGTGTGTGGTCGTTGCTGGAGTTTGCCTTCAATGGCCTGATCTTCCTGCTGCTTGGCCTGCAATTGCCGGACATCATCAAGGCCGTCGTGAGCCACGAGGCCACCGTGTGGCCGACCTTGGCCTGGCGCTGCCTGGATGTGCTGGCGATCTTCGCAGCGTTGATCCTGCTGCGGTTTATCTGGGTGCAGAGCATCTGGCGGGCCATTGGTGTGGTACGTCGCTGGCGGGGCAAGCCGGCGCTGGTGCTGATGCCTACGGCGCGTTCCTGCTGGCTGCTGACCCTAGGGGGCGTACGTGGCGCCGTGACCCTGGCGGGCGTGATGTCGGTGCCGCTGTTGATCAGTGCGGGCCAGGCGTTCCCCGAGCGTGATTTGCTCATCTTCATCGCCGCAGGGGTCATTCTGCTGTCGTTGATCAGTGCCTGCATTGCCTTGCCGATCCTGCTGCGTGGCGTCACCCAAAGCCCGGACGAGCGGCTGCATCAAGAAGTGCTGGAAGCTTGGCGACGCACGGCCGAGGCCGCGATTCATGCCCTGGAGGCGGAAGAGGTGATCGATGCCAACGCGCCGCAGGATGCCGCGCAGGCGACACTGGCGACCGAGCTCAAGGCACGGTTGATGGCCGAGTACCGGGACGAGCTGGACAGTTACAATGACACGGCGGAGGCACGGGCCATGGCTGAGCAGATGGACCTGCTTGAGCGGCGTTTGCGCTTGCGTGCGCTGCGGGCGCAGCGGCTGGAGTTGTACAACCTGCATCGCCAGCACCTGGTGGGCGATGAGGTGGTGCGGCAGGTGCTGGGTGAGCTGGATATGAGCGAGGCGAACCTGGGCGCTGTCCGGTAGGTCGCAGGGGCTGCTCTGCAGCCCATTCGCGGGGCAAGCCCGCTCCCACAGGGTCCTCACAAGGTCTGAGCCTGCGCAGTTACCTGTAGGAGCGGGCTTGCCCGCGAAGAGGCCGGAACAAGCACCACAAGACAGTTGCCCCCACCCGAACTGTGTAGCCTCCAAGTCTAGCGCCGCATCTGTGGGAGTGACTGTCTTGCGCAATTTCTAAAAATTGACGCATTACGTGGGAGCGGGCTTGCCCCGCGAAC